>JBPYDX010000134.1:0-10616 GCA_051986115.1 Candidatus Eremiobacteraceae bacterium | reverse complement strand
TGATTGGTCGTATCGAAACGCGCAAAAACCAAAGCGGCCTGTGTTACGCCTTGCGAGACGATACGATTGAAATCAATATTGTCGGTGCAAGCTTCAACCCAGGTTTAGTGCAAGCATGTCTTAAGCTGTGTCCGCACGCGCGCTTCCATGGGAAAGTACCGCGTACGCCTATGCTTGAAATGCTCGGCGCAAGCGAGGTGCACGCGCTTGTGTCTTGGTGCGAGACTGCGGGCATCGCGACGCTTGAGGCCGCCGCAGCAGGCGCTAAGATTGTGGTCGCAGATCGCGGTGCCGAGATCGAGTATTTTGGCGACGACGCGGAATACGCTGATCCCGCCGATCCTGAGTCGATTCGCGCTGCGGTGTTGCGCGCTTTCGAGCGGCCGGCCCGCTACAAGGGGGACTCCCTGGATCAGCGCATCCGCAGGCACACCTGGCACCATGCAGGCGAAGAGACCGTGCGCGCGTACCACATCGCGCTGAACCACGCGGCCTAGTCGTTAGACGAAGTTACGGAGCGGTCGAGTTGACTCGGCCGTACAAGTCGCTGTGCGCTGGCTGGGCGAGATAACGAGGTCGCCCATTACTCGCGCGCGGCGTGCGCAATCGCACGAAGTCCGGCGTAGCTAAACCGGCCGCGTAAGCGGACCCATTTGGCCAGTTCCAGCGCAGGCGCGCAGCTGCCGCACGCCAGGCGAGCAGCCTGGAGGCGTTGGCTTGGCGCACAGCATTGCGTAACCGGTCCGCTGAGGTGCGCAGACTCGCGAGCTGATCGACTTCGGCAAAAATAGTGGCGCGCTCGTATTTGAGCCGCGTGATAGTGCCTTTCATAACGTCAGGGTGCTGTCCGGTAAAAGGATTCGCGCCGCGCAACAAATGACCCCAAACGCTTGCGGGCGTTGCGGCAGCAACTTGCGCGTCTGTTGGCGCAGCCCCAGGACCAAGCGATGCGTATAGCTGACTTTTTACAGCTTCTTCACGAGGCATAACCACGTGACCGTACTGATACCATTGCGCCGGCAAAGCAACTCGGCGGCGTAAGGGGGCGAGCTGCTCGTGAATTCTTCCGCTCCAGCGCAAGCGAGGACCAAGTCTGACGAAGCAGCGGCTGCGTAACAGTTCTGTCCACCAGTCAAACGATCCAATGAAGAAACGGCAGTAGCCATCGACTGCGTCGACGTCGTCAGGCAAGTGTGGCAGGAGAGCAGCCATTTCTGGAAGCTCGCGGCCGTGCACCTCATCGGCGTCAACGAACAGGCCCCACGCGCCGGCAAAGTCCTTGGGAGTAGCATCTAGGCAAATATTGCGGGCAGTTGCGAAGTCGACAAATGACGAGCGCACGAGCGTCAGTCTGCCGGTTCGAGCGAGCGTGGATGCGAGGATGACGTCTGCGTTGGGACTGTTAATCAGCCCTGAGTTGTCATTGATGACGGCGTGGTCGCTGACGTCGGAGATGGCTTCAAGAGCGGCTCGCAAATAGGGTTCTGGCTTACGTCCGACAATCAGATGCGCCACGATGCCATAAAATGACGACATTAGAAGAGAAATTGCGCGCGGCTCGCGCAGCTCCTTTCGGCTTTTGCGAAGCACCGTGAGCGAGAGGGCACCTCGCGAGGTCCTCTAAGATGCATCGTCAGCATGGAGTTGCGCGTTGGAATCGATGCCTGGAATCTTCCTGGGGATCGCCGCGGCAGCGGCAGATACGTTCGTGAAATCGTCAACCGTTGGCTGAACGGCAGCTCAGATGTGACTTTTTCCCTGCTGGTGCCCGAACGCTTCACTTGGCTGGCACGTGCGCGTTATCACAAGCAGCTGGCGCCATCATCGCTGCCGGTGCGACACCGCTCCGCAGCCCGCGGCTGCGATGTCGTATGGTTTCCTTGGAACGGCATGAGCTGGGTGGCGGGGGTAACGAGCGTCGCAACGATGCATGACGCGAGCCGGTTTTCGCTGGCCCCTTCGGATCCCTCAGAACGCGAACGGGAGCAGCAGCCGTTTCGCACAGCTGCCGCGCACGCTGCGCGCATTATCACAAGCTCGCATTTTTCAAAAGACGAACTGATCAAATATCTCGACGTGCGCGCTGAGAAGGTGGACGTCATCCACCTGGGAGTCAACGATGTCTTCATTAGAACCGGATTTGCAACGCGCGAAAAACCAGCCCAGCGCTACATCCTATTTGTAGGCGAGCCTGAAGAGCGCAAGGGGCTCACAACCCTGCTCGAGGCGATGGCGCGCTTGCCCGAAAGACTGCGCGTGCAAACTGAACTTATTATCGCTGGAGCGACCGGCGAGTTTGCCTTGCCAAAGGCGAGCTCTGCCGTGTCTGTAAGAAACGTCGGTTGGGTTAGTGATACGACACTTGCGGCTTTGTACGCCGATGCTGCAGCACTAGCTTACCCTTCACGCTACGAAGGTTTCGGTTTGCCGATCGTTGAGGCGATGGCTTGCGGCACCCCCGTGATTGCGTCTGATACGCCAAGCTTGCGAGAAGCCGGAGGTAAGGCCGCACTGTACGTGGCACCGGGGGACGCGCAAGCGCTGGGCTTTGCCCTGGCAGAGCTACTCGGGGACGATGTGCTGGCTGCTAGGCTGCGAGAGCAAGGCCTCGAGCGCGCCAAAAGCCTGAGCTGGGACGCGACGGCTCAAAAGACCCTCGATGTGCTGCGCCGGGCGCATAACGAGGCGACAGCTTAACGCCAGTGCGCTTGGGTTGCTACCTTGCTCGCTTGTGCAGCGTGTTAGAATTGAAGCACAGGACGAGTAAAAGCCGCCATCGAGCGCTGGACCGGATAGTCATACCGGCCAAGTTCGGGCACCTTCGGCGCTGCTTGACTATGCGAACCTATGTGCTATAATGTATTGCTGTGCCCAATCTGGACGAACGCGAAGGCCAACGAAACAGTTAGGGAGGGCAAGCTCTAACTAGACGAAGGCCTCACAGTCGATCGTCCGATTTTATTTCACCTGGCGCCTACTCACGATTATTTATTCACGCGTTGCCACGCACCAAACACGCACACGGGATTAAAACGCAAAAGCAATTACCCGCCGCGCGCTACATTCTCGCGCGGCCCGCTGCGAAGGTAAGACCTCAAAGATGAAGACCACTCGCGAATCTAAACCCCGAGCTGCCGCGAAACCTCGCGCTGCCAAGGAAGCCAAACCCGCAAAAGCCCCCAAGGTCGCTAAGACAAAGGCTGCGGCAAAGCGGCGCACGTCCGTGCTTGCGCGCGGCGCGCGCGCTCGTTTGCCACGCCCGATCGCACGACTCGCTCGCCTGAGCGATCCGCGCGCAGCTTTGGAGACGCTCACCGAAACAAAGGGCGTCATCAAGGCAATGGAAGGCGGCGGAACCGATCTCAAGCCGGCCGGCTCTCACAAAGAGCGATTCACGTTCGCCAAGATTCCACATGTCCTTGACATTCCGGATCTCATCGAGCTGCAACGAGATTCGTTTAACTGGTTCATCACCGAGGGTCTGCGCGAGGCGTTTGCCTCGATTTCGCCCATCAAGGATTTCACCGGCAATCTCGTTTTAGAGTTTGGTGAGCACAGTCTGGGTGAACCCAAGTACACGGTCGAGGAATGCCGCGAGCGCGACATGACCTATTGCGCGCCGCTACGCGTGCGCGTTCGCTTGATCACGTCCGAGTCGGGCGAAATCAAAGGTATTCCCGACCAGGAAATTTTCATGGGCGATTTTCCGCTCATGACGGACAAGGGTACGTTTGTTATCAATGGCGCGGAGCGTGTTATCGTCAGCCAGCTCGTGCGCTCACCTGGCGTCTACTTCCTCGCCGACACCGACACAAACGGCCGGCCGATTTTCCGCGCCACCGTTATTCCCAATCGCGGTGCGTGGATCGAGTTTGAAACAGACAACGGCAGCAAGAACGACACGACCGAAGGCACGATCGGCGTCCGCATCGACAAGAACCGCAAGATCATGGCCACGACCTTCGTGCGTGCGCTCGACAAGAAATACGAAAGCGACGAGGCGCTTAAGGCACTCTTTGCCGATCCAAGAACCGGCGAAGTGCCTGCCATCATTTTGAATTGTCTTGAAAAGGACAAGGATGTCAAAACGCGCGAGGACGCGCTCAAAGAGCTTTACAAGAAGCTACGCCCCGGCGAGCCGGAAAACGTCGACAACGCCGAAACGCTGTTGCGCAACACGTTTTTCGACGAAAAGCGTTACGATCTGGGTTCGGTTGGCCGCTATAAGCTCAACCGCAAACTTGAGAAGCAGTTTGCGATTCTCAACGTTGAGGCGCCGCGGCTTGAAGAGGTCAAAGACAGTCACGGTCGCGTGAAGGAAAAATCCGTCCGGCACCTCACCAAAGAGGACCTGATCGGCGTCATCCGCCACCTCATCGAGGTCGTTGAGGGCACGCAAAACATCGACGACATCGATCACTTGGGCAACCGGCGCATTCGCTCGGTCGGCGAGCTGTTGCAAAACCAGTTCCGCGTGGGCTTGCTGCGCTTGGAGCGGGTTGTGCGCGAGCGCATGACCGTTCAAGATATTGAGACGGTCACACCGCAAGTGCTCATCAACATCCGGCCGGTGGTCGCCGCGATTAAGGAATTTTTCGGCTCAAGCCAGCTTTCGCAATTCATGGACCAGACCAACTCGCTTGCTGAGCTGACGCACAAGCGCAGACTGTCAGCACTTGGTCCGGGTGGATTGTCGCGCGAGCGCGCAGGCTTCGAAGTCCGCGACGTGCACCACAGCCACTATGGACGTATTTGCCCGATCGAAACGCCGGAAGGTCCGAACATCGGTCTTATCGGTTCTCTCGCCACATACGCGCGCGTCAACAAATATGGCTTCATCGAGACGCCCTATCGGATCGTGCGCAAAGGCGTGGTCACCGATGACATCATTTATCTGACCGCTGATGAAGAAGATCAGTTCCGAATCGCTCAAGCAAACTCGGAGCTCGATCCCAAAAATCGGCTGGTCGGCGACCGCGTGGTATGCCGCTACGCTGAAGAGTACATCGAGTCCTCACCCATGGACGTGCACCTCATGGACTGCACGCCCAAGCAGATTGTCTCGGTTGCAACGGCGCTCATTCCGTTCCTAGAGCACGACGATGCCAACCGCGCGCTCATGGGTGCGAACATGCAGCGTCAGGCTGTGCCGTTGCTCTGCCCGCAAGCACCGCTGGTCGGCACTGGCATGGAATATCGCGCGGCCAAGGATTCAGGCGGCGTCGTCGTTGCTGAAGAGTCGGGTGAGGTTCAATCCGTCACTGCCGAGCGAATCGAAATCAAAAACAGCAAGGGCGCGATCAAGAGCTATCCGCTCATCAAGTTCATGCGCAGCAACGCCGGAACGTGCATCAACCAAAAACCGATGGTCGCCAAAGGCGACACGGTCAAAAAGGGTGCCATTATTGCCGATGGTCCTTCAAGCGACGGCGGCGAGCTGTCACTTGGCCAGAACGTGCTGGTGGCGTTCATGCCTTGGGAAGGCTACAACTACGAAGACGCGATCCTCATTTCCGAGCGCCTGGTAAAAGACGACCGCTTCACCTCGATCCACATTGAGGAGTACGAGTGCGAAGCTCGCGACACCAAGCTTGGACCGGAAGAGATCACCCGTGACATTCCCAACGTCGGTGAAGACGCATTGCAAGATCTCGACGAGCAAGGCATCATCCGCATCGGCGCTGAGGTTCGTCCTGAGGACATTCTCGTCGGCAAGGTCACGCCCAAGGGTGAAACCGAGCTGACCGCCGAGGAGCGCCTGTTGCGCGCCATCTTTGGTGAGAAGTCTCGCGAAGTGCGCGACACGAGTTTGAAAGTGCCGCACGGCGAGAAGGGCAAGGTCATTGACGTTAAGGTCTTCAAGCGCGAGAATGGTGACGAGCTTTCACCTGGGGTGAACGAGCTTGTGCGCGTGTACGTCGCGCAAAAGCGCAAGATCTTGCAGGGCGATAAGATGGCAGGGCGCCACGGCAACAAGGGCGTCATCGCAAAAGTGCTGCCTGAAGAAGACATGCCCTATCTGCCCGACGGTACGCCGATTGAAATCGTGCTTAACCCGCTGGGCGTTCCCAGCCGTATGAACGTCGGCCAGATCATGGAGACGCACCTTGGCTGGGCGGCGAAGCTGCTTGGCTTCTCGATCGCCACGCCCGTCTTTGACGGGGCACGCGAGGCCGACATTTGGGAGTGGCTGGAGCGCTCTAAGCTGTCGCGCATCGGCAAAACGCAGCTGTTCGACGGGCGCACCGGGACATCGTTTAACCGCGACATCACCGTCGGCTACATCTATATGATGAAGCTGGCGCACTTAGTGGACGACAAGATTCACGCGCGCTCGACAGGTCCATACTCAATGATCACGCAGCAACCGCTGGGCGGCAAGGCGCAGTTCGGTGGGCAGCGTTTTGGTGAAATGGAGGTTTGGGCGCTGGAAGCTTATGGTGCAGCCTACACGCTGCAAGAGCTTCTGACCGTCAAGTCAGACGACGTTGTCGGTCGCGTCAAAACATACGAAGCCATCGTCAAAGGCGAGAACGTGCTCGAGCCAGGTGTGCCCGAGTCGTTCAAGGTGCTCATCAAGGAGCTGCAATCACTTGCGCTCGACGTCAAAGTGCTGACGGAGAATCGCGAAGAGATTGAAATTCGCCTCACCGACGAGGACATGGGCGAAAAAGCCAGCGAGATCGGGTTGCTCATGGGCGACGAGGATCCAAAACTTGTCGCGCCAGCGCCGACAACCGCGGCATCGCGTCCGCGCCGCGCCGGTGGTGACGGCGAGGCAGATGAGGCCGAAGGTGCAGGCATGGTAGCGAGCACTGCGGTGCTCGATGCCGAGTCAGAAGATGAAGATGAAGAAGTCGACAGCTCCGATGAGGTTTCGCTTGAGAGTCTCGGCGAAGCTGGTCTCGGCTCAATCGAGGATGTGGAACCATAAATGTTAGACGTTAACAACTTTGACGCAATGCGTATCGGGCTTGCGAGCCCGGAGCAGATTCGCGCCTGGTCGTTCGGCGAAGTAAAAAAGCCGGAAACGATCAACTACCGCACGCTCAAACCTGAGCGTGACGGTCTGTTTTGCGAAAAGATCTTTGGCCCAACCAAAGACTGGGAATGCCATTGCGGCAAATACAAGCGGATTCGCTTCAAAGGCATGATCTGCGACCGTTGCGGCGTGGAAATTACGCGCACAAAGGTTCGCCGCGAGCGCATGGGTCACATCGAGCTTGCGACGCCCGTGTCGCACATCTGGTACTTCAAGGGCGTACCAAGCCGCATAGGCATTTTGCTCGATATGTCTCCGCGCCAGCTCGAGAAGGTCATCTATTTTGCGGCATACATTGTGATCGATCCCGGCGGAACACCGCTCGAGAAGCGCGAGATCCTCACCGAACAAAAGTATCGCGAGCATCGCGATAAATACGGTAACGCGTTTCGTGCGGGCATGGGCGCCGAAGCGGTGCGTGAGCTTTTGCGCGATCTCAATTTGCATAAGCTGCAAGCCGAGCTTCGCAATGAATTCCAGGAAACAACGGGGCAAAAGCGCATCAAGGCCATCAAGCGCCTTGAAGTCGTTGAGGCATTCTTGCACTCGGGCAACAAGCCGGAGTGGATGATCCTTTCGAGCGTTCCCGTGATTCCGCCCGAGCTGCGCCCGATGGTGCAGCTTGACGGCGGCCGCTTTGCGACGTCCGACCTCAACGACCTCTACCGGCGCGTGATCAATCGTAACAACCGGTTAAAGAGGCTGCTCGAGCTTTCAGCACCTGAGATCATTATTAAAAACGAGAAGCGCATGCTGCAAGAAGCGGTAGATGCGCTCATTGACAATGGCAGGCGCGGCCGTCCTGTCACCGGTCCCAACAACCGCCCGCTCAAGTCGCTCTCAGACATTCTCAAAGGTAAGCAAGGACGCTTCCGCCAGAATCTGCTCGGCAAGCGTGTCGACTACTCAGGCCGTTCGGTCATCGTCGTGGGTCCGAACCTGCGCTTGCATCAATGCGGCCTGCCCAAAGAAATGGCGCTCGAGCTCTTCAAGCCGTTCGTCATGAAGAAGCTCGTCGATCGCGGACAAGCGCACAACATTAAGAGCGCAAAGCGCATGGTGGAGCGCGTACGGCCGGAAGTCTGGGACGTTTTGGACGAGGTGATTAAAGATCATCCAGTGCTGCTGAACCGCGCACCAACGCTGCATCGCTTGGGCATTCAAGCGTTCGAGCCGGTGCTGGTTGAGGGCAAGGCGATCCAGATCCACCCGCTCGTGTGCACACCGTACAACGCCGACTTTGACGGCGATCAGATGGCGGTGCACTTGCCGCTGTCAGCCGGCGCGCAGGCTGAGGCTCGCATCCTCATGCTCTCGAGCAACAACATCTTGCAGCCGTCGTACGGTAACCCCGTCTCGATCCCGACGCAAGACATGGTGCTTGGACTGTACTACTTGACCATCGATTCTGCGACAGCAGGTGCTCAGCCGTCAGCTCCTCGCCAAGATGGTAAGGTGGAACTGCGCACGTTCTTCGATGCTAAAGAGGCGCAAATTGCCTACGATGCAGGCGTGATCTCGCTGCATGAGCCCATTCGCGTCCGCTGGCGCGACGGGCAGCTGCTCGAGACGACTATTGGGCGCATCGTCTTCAACATGGCGTTCCCAGAGAGTTGGCAGCATCCATTTGTCAATCGCACGGTGGACAAGAAAGGCCTCACGCAGCTCATTGCCAACTGCTACCGCCGCTACGGCAACGCAGAGACCGCTGGGTTTCTTGACTCGATCAAGACGCTCGGTTTCCGCTTCGCGACAGTCTCCGGCACGACGGTCTCGATCAGCGATATCGTCATTCCCAAGACGAAGAGCGAGCTGATCAACAAGGCCGATGCTTCGGTGTTGCAGATCAACGAGCTCTACAAAGAAGGCTTGCTGTCTGACGACGAGCAGTACACCAAAACGATCGATGTCTGGACCAAGACAGGTGAAGAGGTAACGCAGGCGATGCTCTCAGAGCAAGACCGCCTGAACTCCATCTTCATGATGGCGACGTCTGGTGCGCGTGGTTCGATCGCGCAGGTGAAGCAAATCGCCGGCATGCGCGGACTGATGGCAGACCCATCAGGACGAATCTTGAGCATTCCGATCAAGGCGAACCTCAAAGAGGGCCTGACGGTGCTCGAGTACTTCATCTCGACGCACGGTGCGCGTAAAGGCCTTGCCGACACGGCACTGCGCACGGCAGACTCAGGCTACCTGACCCGCCGTCTGGTGGACGTGGCGCAAGACGTTATCATTCGCGAGGAAAACTGCGATACCGATCGCGGCATCGTCGTGCGCGACATCGCTGAGGGTAAAGAGATCATCGAACCGCTGCTCAACCGGATTGTGGGTCGATATGCGCTCAAGGACATCGTTGACCCGGCGAATCCGTCCGAGGTCGTGGTAAAGCGCGGTCAGGAAATCGACGAAGAGATTGCAACCCGCATTATAGCCGCTGGTATTAAGGACGTATCGATTCGTTCGGTGCTAACCTGTGATGCTCGAGTGGGTGTCTGCGCGGTCTGCTACGGTCGCAACTTGGCGACTGCCGGCATCGTCGATATTGGTGAGGCGGTTGGTATCATCGCTGCTCAGAGCATCGGTGAACCGGGCACGCAGCTCACGCTGCGTACGTTCCACACCGGCGGCGTCGCCTCCGAAGACATCATCACCGGCTTGCCGCGTGTTGAGGAGCTTTTCGAAGCACGCAAACCCAAAGGTCAGGCGATTATCACCGAGGAGTCTGGTCGAGTCCACATTCAGGAAGAAAAGGGCATCCGCGAAGTGGTTGTCACCGATGCAGAAGGTGAAGAGCACGTGTACGAGATTCCGTTCAACGTGCACCTCACGGTCCACGATGGTGACCATGTCGAAGCGGGCGACCAGCTCATCGAGGGCTCGGTCAATCCCCACGACATCCTGCGCATCAAGGGCGAGACCGCGCTGCAGAACTACCTCGTGCAAGAGGTGCAGAAAGTCTATCGTAGCCAGGGCGTGGACATCAACGACAAGCACATCGAGGTCATCGTGCGCAGCATGCTGCGCAAGAAGAAGGTGACCGAGAGCGGTGACACGCGTCTTTTGCCCGGGCAAATGCTCGATGCGGAGAAGTTCCTCGAGGAGAATGCCAAGGCGGTGGCGGGTGGACTGGAGCCGGCGAAAGCGGACACGGTGCTGCTCGGCGTCACCAAGGCGTCACTTGCAACCGAATCGTTCCTCTCAGCAGCTTCGTTCCAAGAGACGACGCGCGTGCTCACGCAGGCGGCTATCGAGGGCAAATACGATCCACTGCTGGGACTCAAAGAGAACGTCATCATAGGGAAGCTCATCCCGGCCGGTACTGGTATGCCGCGTTATCGCGCGGTCGACGCCGGTGTCAAAGGTCGGCCGGTGTTCCGCGAGAGCGATATCTTCAGCGATCTGCCGGAGGCTCCAGGCGATGTGGAATCCATGCGCGGGGAGGAGCCGTCAGAGATCGATGAAGCGGAGCTCAGCATGGACGTTGCCGACATCGCCCAAGAAACCGGCGACGTTGAATTGCCAGAACCGGCTGAACACGGAGTCGGGAACGCGTTTGAAGAGGCAACGCTTG
>JBPYDX010000133.1:0-3489 GCA_051986115.1 Candidatus Eremiobacteraceae bacterium | reverse complement strand
TGTTACAAGTTTACGCTCTATGGTCTACTCGGGAGTGCTCACCTTTGTGCCGCTGTACGCGGTTAACGTTTTGCATCACCCCGCGACGCGCAATGGGTTTTTACTGTTTGTCTTTTTAGCATGCGGTGCGGCGGCTAACCTCGCTGCGGGACCGGTTGCCGATCGCTACGGCGTCAAACAGACGATGAGCCGCAGTCTCGCGTTTGCGCCGTTGGCGCTGGCACTGTATCTGCTGTCTTCGGGTTTTTTGGCGTGGGTTGGGCTGGCGCTAACCGGTGCCTTACTCATCGGAACGTTTTCGACAGCAGTGGTCATGGGCATGGATTACATGCCCAAGCAAATGGCGTTGGCTTCGGCGTTACTTATTGGTCTGTCAACTGGGCTGGGTAGCCTTGGCGTTGGCGCGTTAGGAAAAGTAGCAGACACCTTTGGTCTGACTTCGGTGATGTGGTGTCTTGTCGTAGTTGCCGTAATCGCGTTCGCACTCACCTTCGCGCTGCCGGCGACCAAACCGGCAATCGCAACGGTCGTGGAAAGCGTCGAAACTGGCATCCCCGAAAACGTCGTCTCCGGGATATAAGACGATCAATGGCTGACAAACTCATGCTCATCGACGCATATTCGCTTATCTTTCGAGCGTTTTTTGCCTTGCCTCCGCTGACCACGTCAAGTGGGAAACCGGTAAACGCCGCATATGGGTTTCAACGCATGCTCGACCGAGTGCTGCGCGAAGAGAAGCCGACGCATGTGGTGGCATGCTTTGATGCCGGCATACCTCAAGAGCGTTTTGAGGCTGTGCCTGAGTACAAAGCCAATCGCGCTGAGACACCAGACGATCTGCGACCGCAGTTTGCAATTGTGCGCAAGATTTTGACTGCGTATGGCATTCCGATTGTCGAAGTCGAAAACGAGGAGGCCGACGATTGCATCGCCACGCTCGTGACGCAGGCCTCCGAGCGGCGTCTTGACACGATCGTCGTCTCCGGGGACCTCGATCTCTTGCAGCTCGTCGACCGGCACTGCACCATTGTCGTTACGCGTCGTGGTATCACCGAAATGGCGCGCTACGATATCGACGCGGTCAAAGAGCGTTTTGGCCTTGCGCCGGAGCAATTGCCCGACTATCGCGGACTCAAGGGAGATCCATCCGATAATTTGCCGGGCGTACCAGGCGTTGGGGAGAAGACGGCGAGCAAACTCATCGCGCAGTACGGATCGCTCGACGCCCTGTTAGCGAACGCCGAGTCGGTGACGCCCAAACGCATTGCCGATTTACTGCAAGCGCACGCTGACAAAGCCCGAGCATGCCGCGATGTTTCGCGTGCCAAACGCGACTTACCGATCCTGGCGCATTGGGATGAATGGCGGTACCAAGAGCCAAGCAAAGAGCGCCTGGCCGAATTGTTTCGAGAGCTCGAATTTCGCTCGCTGCTTTCCAAAGTGGCAACACCAGCATTTACCGCCGCTGTCGGCTCAAACGGCGTCGCGCAGGAACGGGCGACCTTCGAACTTGGCGAGTATCGCGTCCTCGATCAAATTCAGTCCATTACTGCAGCGTTGCGAGAAGCCGCACAAGCGCAGAGCGTGGCTCTTGCGCTAACTCCCGCAGTGCGCTCGTGGCGAACAAGCCAGCCCGTCGGACTTGCGCTGTCATGGCGCTCGCGTGAATCGGTTGTCGTGCCGGCGACTTTGGTGGTCGAAGAGGCCGCCTTGCGCGACGCGTTGCAGCGGCTGCTCACAGCAGCGTCGCCGCGCAAGATTGTCTTCGACACAAAGAACATGAGTGGTTGGTTGCGCGGCCATGGCATCGAGCTTGAAGACGTCGGCTTGGATGCAATGCTGGCCGCAGGTGTCCTCGACCCCGCGCGCGGCGAGCCCGAGCTCGAGCGGGCGCTTGAGGGAACTCCCGGAGAAGGCGTGCAGCTGCAACGTGAGTCACCTGCGTCGACCTTGTTGAGTTCGAATGGAACTTTGGAACCAGCGTGGGCTGCAAGCGCTGATGCGCTCGCGCGGGCTGCTGGCTCATTGACGGATTCGATTTCACAAGTTGGCATGAAGCGCGTGCTGTTTGAGATTGAGCAGCCGCTGGCGCCGCTGTTGGCGCGCATGGAAGCGGCCGGTTTCCGCCTCGATCTCGACGAGCTTGCGCGTATTCGGGATTCGCTCGAGAAAACAATTGCACAGACATCTGCTGACATATTTGCGCTTGCGGGTGAAGAGTTTAACATCAACTCTCCTAAGGTGCTCGGCGTCATCCTCTTCGAAAAGCTCGGATTGCCCACAACTGCGAAAAAGAAGAAAAGCGGATACGCCACCGGTGCCGAGGTGCTTACCCCACTTGCGCTCGATCACGAAATTGCAGCGAAGCTGCTCCAGTACCGGGAAGTTTCTAAGCTGAAGTCTACCTACGTCGATTCGCTACCGGCACTCGTCGATCCACGCACCGGGCGACTGCATACCACCTTACATCAACTTGGAGCCGCGACCGGCCGGCTTTCAAGCTCTGACCCAAACTTGCAGAACATTCCCGTTCGCTCGGAAATCGGGCGAGCGATTCGGCGCGCGTTTTTACCAGCCACTGCCGGCAACGTGCTTTTGGCTGCGGATTATTCGCAGATCGAACTGCGCATCTTCGCGCACATGTCCCAAGATAAAAACTTTATCGAGGCTTTTCGTCGTGGCGACGACATCCACGCGTTTACGGCGCGTGCCGTCTTCGCCATCCCCGCAAACGAAAAAATTTCTGGCGAAATGAGGCGGCGATCGAAAGCAATTAATTTCGGAATTTTATATGGCATCAGCGATGTCGGCCTGGCGCAAAGCGCGGGCATGAGCAGAGCAGAAGCTAAACAATTCTTTGCTGATTATCTGGCTCGGTTTCCGAAGGTAAAGCAATACATCGATAGCGTTATCGAGAAAGCGCGCAACGATGGTTACGTAACGACACTGCTCGGGCGTCGCCGCTACTTGCCCGATCTTCGCTCCCGTGTCTATCCTATGCGCGCTGCGGCCGAACGCATGGCAATTAACGCGCCGGCACAAGGCAGCGCGGCCGACCTCATTAAGCTCGCGATGATCAGAGTAGATCATCTTCTTCGTCAAGCAAAGTCGCGCGCCCAACTCGTCCTGCAAGTCCACGACGAGTTGATCTTGGATGTTCCGCCCGACGAGGTAGCGTCTGTTCGCTCGCTAGTGCAAGACGCAATGGAACATGCGTTGCAACTCGATGTGCCGCTGGTCGTCGACTTCAAGACTGGTCCCAATTGGGCGCAAGCAGAGGCGATGGACTAGTTGCCCGAATTACCGGAAGTTGAAACAATTGCTCGCGATTTGGCGCCGTTGCTGCGAGGGCGCAGGATCACGGGAGTGACGGCGGTGCGTTCTCCAGCGGTCTTTGACCGCCATTCGCTGCGGCCGAAGAGCATTGTCAATCGCGCCATCGCCGATGTCGGAAGAGTTGGCAAATACGTGCTGCTTACTCTTGGCGAC
>JBPYDX010000132.1:0-5579 GCA_051986115.1 Candidatus Eremiobacteraceae bacterium | reverse complement strand
GCCTCGGCTGTGGAGCCGCTCGACGCCGATCGGTTGCTGTTCGCTTGGTCAGACATAGCCGAGCTGGCCGGCGGTGCTGCGTATCCCGCTTCCGATTTCGTAGCAGTAAAGCTCGTGAGTCTTCCCTCGGATCTTCCGGCGGTCTGTTCTGCCGTAACGGGGTCTTTTAATCGCGTCGAGATGACAGCCCATCCGACTCACGGCGTCCTCTACGCGCACCTACCAGCCGATGAAGCTGATCTTGTCAGCAAGCTTACGTCCATGAGCGAGTTGTGTCGACGCGAACACTGGACCATGGCGATACTGGCGGCGCCTGTTGTTTTTGCAGCGCACCTGCGCCAGCCGATTGCAACTGATGTGCCAATCGCCTTGATGCGAAAAGTAAAGGCGGCGCTCGATCCAACGGGGACGTTCGATCCTGGCCGCTTACTCGGCGCCATTTAACCAAGGTGGCACAGACGAACGCGACATGAGCGGATACATCGGCGAACAGCAGCCACAGTTGTCAGACCTCGATCGGTGCACGCGCTGCGGGTTGTGCGAGCAAGCATGTCCGACGTACCGGCTGCTGCATTTTGAACCTGATTCTCCGCGCGGTCGCATCTTCTTAATGAAGCAAGTGGCTGAGGGCAAGGCCGATGTTGACGAGCACTTGGCGGATCACTTGTATCGCTGCCTCGGTTGCAGGGCTTGCGAAAGTGTTTGTCCATCAAGCGTCCCATTTGGCCGTTTACTTGAATATGGCCGCTACCAAGTCGAGCTACGCGATGAACTTACACAACACCGCGAAGGCTGGCGTCTATTCCGCGAACTTGCATTCAAACAGATACTGCCGTCACCGTGGCTTTTTCGCGCAGTTATGTTACCTGCACGCATGTTACAGAGCATGCCCGCACTACTTGCGTTTGCGCAATCCTTGCCCTTACCCAAACGTTTGGCGCAGCTTATTCGCATGATTCCTCAGACACACGCACCTGCAGGCTCCCGGAATCCGCAAGCGCGAGTCTATCCGGCGCAAGGCGAGCGGCGTGCGCGCGTCGGCATGTTTTTGGGTTGTGTAATGAACTCACTATTCTCCGCGGTCAACATGGCAACAATTCGCGTGCTCACGCGCAATGGATGCGACGTTGTCGTGGCACGCAATCAGTGGTGTTGTGGTGCATTGAACTTGCATGCGGGCGAGCGTGAGATAGCCCATCGTATGGCTCGTAAAAATATTGATGCGTTCTCGACGGATCTGGACGCCATCATAGTAAACTCGGCGGGCTGCGGTGCGGCAATGAAAGAATACGCAGAGCTTTTGCCTGGCGATGCCTCAGCTCGTGCGTTTGCGGCAAAGATTAAAGACGTCAACGAATATCTTGCTGCCATCGGGTTGCGCTCAGGGTTGCAGCCATTGGATATCAAGGTGACCTACCAAGATGCGTGCCACTTGGCGCACGGTCAGCATGTGCGGCAGCAACCGCGCGCGCTTCTCCGCCAAATTCCTGGAATTGAGTATGTCGAGATGCCCCGTGCCGATCAGTGTTGCGGGGCAGCAGGTGTCTATAGCCTGACTCAGCCTGTTCTGGGGTCTCAAATCTTAGAGCAAAAGCTTGACGCCATAGCCACTTCAGGCGCGCGGGTCGTTGCCATTAGCAACCCAGGTTGCGCTATGCAGATTCAAGCTGGCGTCCGAACCAGGGGACTGGACGTTCAAGTCCGACACGTTGTAGAGCTTTTGGCTGACTCGTACAACAAAAGACCGTAGTACGGAACGACCTGTCCATAACCGAACACGCCTGGGCTCATCTGCCGCCACGGACTGCTGTCACGGTTAGGGCTGCAGATTACGGGCGTAGGCGGGTTGCACCGACCACTAAGGTAGAAAGGGGAGCACCAGGTTGGCAGGTTTGCAGAGATTTGTGAAGACCTGTCACAACCTTCATACGACGGCAGTCACACTTGCAGGGATGCTAGCATAGATGGGCTCTACGCAGCCTTTTCCAGGTAGCGCTGCTCCGCTTCCGCCGACTCCTAAGCCGAGTCACAGTGCGGCTGACAGCACCTACAGTAGTTTCTTTCCGACCGGTTCCTCATATTATAGCCGGCTGTTAACGCTTTCATCCGGGCCTGAGGACCACTTCTTCGCTAACTTGCACGCGGCCATGCGAGATTTCATGGACGTGCCGATTCTCGTCGCCGCGACTGCTGACGTCACCACGCCTGATGGTTTTCGACTGCAATATCAGCGCAATATGGACGAGCGCGACGCGCTACCCGTCATCGATAAGAAATTCATTAACCAAGCTTTGCGTAGCGGCCGCACAATGCTGTTCGGCCGACTGCCCAAGCTTCCCACCGGCGGCTATTTGCAGTCAACTGGTGACGGCGCTGGCTCAGTTCTTGTCGCACCCATGCGTCATGACGGCAAAATTTTAGGCTATATCGCTATTCGCTCGCGCCGCGAAGGCATGTATGGCGATATGGAACTTGAGTATCTCACAGCCGCAGCGGATCTCGCTGCCGTATCGGTGCGTAGCAAGCTCGTTGGTGACGAGGCGCGTGCGCGCAGCACCGAACTGCGACTGATGTTAGAAGCAGCGCGAGCGCTGTCTGCCGAGCGCGATTTGCGACGCCTGTTTTCGCGGCTGCATCGCCTGGTCGGCAACGTCATGGACGCCGGCACATTTTACGTTGCCCTTGGCTCGTGGGAACAAGGCCAAATGACGTTGCCATACTGCGTCGATCATTATAAGCTTGTCGATCCAGGTGGACCCATACCGCTTGAGGGCTCGCTCTCGGGCCATGTTTTTCGCGAAGGTACTCCGATTATTGTGCGCACAGCGGAGGACTGGCGACGCTATCCTTGGATTGAACGCGGCGACGACGGTGAAAGCGACTCACCCGTGTCTGCGCTAGCGGTTCCAATGCGCATCGGCGCACGCACGATCGGCGTGATTTGTGCGCAAAGCTCGCGGCCGCACGCCTACACCGAACGCGATCGTGATGTCATGGTCGCTATTGCCGAACAAGCTGCAATCGCAGTTGAAAATTCGCAGCACCTCATGCGCGCCGATCAGCGCGCCAGAGAGCTGCAACTGCTCGCCGAAGTCTCACGAGCGCTATCTTCCCAGCTTTCGATTCGCGCGCTGTGCCAAACGGTGTGCAACGAAGTTCGCCGTGTCATGGACGCCAAAGTATTTTACGTTGCACTCGCGGCCGAGTCCGAGCACGCCATGCGCCTTGAGTTTGCTATCGAAGGCGATGAAGTCATCGAAGCAGACTTGGTTCCGCTGGAAAACTCATTTGCCAAGCGAGTTATGGAAACGCGTCAGCCGCTTGTCTTGCAAACTGGCGAAGAGATCAACCGCCAACCTCACCGCACCATCCATCAAAGCGATGGTGGATCGGTTCGCTCGGTGGCCATGGCGCCGCTGCGTTTGGGCGAGCGCTGCATCGGCGTCATGTCGGCGCAATCCTACAGCGAGCGAGCGTTTGACGAATCGAGCGTGCGCATCTTAACCGCCATTGGCGAGCAGCTTGCACTCGCTGTTCAGAACGCCCAACTATTCGGCGATGCAAAAAGCCGCGCCGACCGCGATCCGCTCACCAATCTTTTCCATCATCGCTATCTCAAGACGCGACTTGAAGAAGAAATTTCGCGCTCGCGCTTCACCAATCAGCCGCTGGTCGTGCTTATGATGGACATCGACAACTTTAAACTGGTCAACGATACCTATGGGCACCCCGTGGGCGATGATGCGCTGCGTATGCTCACCACGGTCTTGCAAGCAACCTGCCGCGGTAGCGATATCATCGGACGCTATGGTGGCGATGAGTTTATGATCATTCTCCCCGATACCGATGCCGAACACGGTTTACGTATCGCTGAGCGCATTGAAGCCGAAGTTGCCGGCCGCGAGTTGCACCTGCACGACGGTGCCGCCATTCCACTACGCTGCTCGATCGGACTTGCGTCCGTGCCCGCTGATGGTTGGACCCCAGGTGAGATTATCGCCAAGGCGGACTCTGCGCTCTATCAGAGCAAGCGCCAAGGGCGACCCATGGCGCGCCTGCAGCGCGTCGGTACCACTCAGCTTCGTTTGGAAGGCAACTTTGAGCCCGTGTCCGAGCTTTTAGCTGCGCTCTTGGCGCGCGACCCAGCAACGCGCAGCCACCTCGAACACGTTAATCGCCTAGGCAAGGAATTCGCCGAGGCCGTCGGTCTTTCGCTACATGATACGCAGTCGCTATTGCTGGCCAGTGTTTTGCACGACATCGGCAAGATCGCTATTCCCGATCAAGTATTGCGCAAACCAGGCAGGCTCAACCGCGACGAGTATGATTTGATTCGGCGACATCCCCAGATCGGCGCCATGCTGATCGAGCACATTCCGGGCTTCAAAGATGCGGCCAACGCCGTGCTGCATCACCATGAGCGCTACGACGGTCGTGGCTACCCCTTCAAGATTTCCGGGAACGATATTCCGCTACTGGCGCGCATCGTCACATTAATCGATGCTTTCTCAGCCATGGTCATGGATCGTCCATACCATAAAGGCATGGACGAAAGCGAGGCACTAAGCGAATTGAAAAAAGGTGCGGGAACGCAGTTCGACCCTGCGCTGGTTGACAAGTTCTCGCAAATGATTCAGGCAACCGAACCTCGCTAGGTAGACACAACCACTGTCCGGAACCGTCGCCGTGTGGACGTGCATTTTGCCCTCACGGCCTTTACGACTGCCTTCACTATTCTTGATCCCGTTGGAATGGTGCCCACCACGCTTGTCTTAACGGCACACGCGACAACAGATCAACGCCGGCACATTGTTAATCGAGCCGTGCTCGTTGCGGGCTTCGTGATTGTTTTTAGCGCCGCCGTGCTGCGTTATTTGCTGACATACTTAGGCATCGATCTTTCGGCTTTCTCAATTGCGGGCGGCATTTTGCTGCTGCTCATTGCCATCGACATGCTTTTCGCCCGTCCTTCGCGTGCCAAAGGCGAGCCCGCCGATCTTCAAGAGCCTGCCGATATCGACAGCGTCGCTGTATTTCCGCTCGCCATTCCAATGATCGCAGGCCCTGGCACAATCGCCACGGTGCTGCTCCTAGTGAATCTAAGTGGTTCGCACCGCGATCGCCTTGTGATCGTCTACTTGGCCTACGCCGTGGCATTGTTCGTCACGTGGTTATGCATGCGCGCAGCTGACTACATGATGCGTGTGCTCGGTAAGACGGGCGTCAACGTGCTGACTCGATTGCTCGGCATCGTGATGGCTGCCTTAGCCGTCCAGTTTATCCTCAATGGTTTGCACGAAGCAGGTTTCGGTCGTAGCTCGTAGGCTAAGCTAGCACAGTGTACCCCCGCCGTTTTCTTAAAGCAGCGATAACCTTCGTTTAACTCGTGTTGGCTACGCTCCAAGCTGTGCTGCGCCGCTTGATCTCGTCGCTCAAGCCTTGTGTGCTCATTCACCTCTCGTTAGCAACATGTTTTCACTCATTCCCGCTTGGTCATCCGGCGGATATTCAGTCAAGGCTCTCTTACGCGGCTACAGTCAACCCACAGCACATAGCATCCATCAGTAAGTAAGGGCCGG
>JBPYDX010000131.1:0-5195 GCA_051986115.1 Candidatus Eremiobacteraceae bacterium | reverse complement strand
GTCCTTATCGCGATCGAGGACTTTTTTGAAAGCTAGGATTGCCTGGTCGTACTGACCGTTGGCTTGATAGATACAACCTGCTTCAAACAGCGCGGGGGTATGCTTTAGATTTGACTTACGCAAAACGTCGATAAATTTTGCGAGGCCGTCTTGCGTGCGGCCTTCTACGACGTCTGCCTGACCTAAGTGAAAGATAACATCAAGATTTTGCGGGTCGAGATTATGGGCGCTTGCGAACGCCTGACGCGCCTTGACCATATCGCCCTGGTCATAAAGCAAGCTGAGCCCCGCGTTGAGATAACACAGCGCAGCATCGGCGGCCGCGCCCGCGGTGCCAAGCATTTTGGCAGCTTCGAGGCGCACTTCCGCCGGACAGTCGCCATTGCTCGCGAGATCCTTGAGTAGGGCGATCGCAGCTGGCGCATTGTTGCGAATGAGATGCTGGCGCGCTTGCGCGAGCGTCGCACTTGCGCGCTGGTTTGGTTTTCCTTCGCCCGATTGCGCCGTCGCCATTATTATGTTTTTTGTGTGTCGAACAACTGGTGTGCGCCACGCTGCGACGCATGAAAGTGTTCTTTTGTTTCTTCTAACGAGTCACCAGCGTATTTTTGCGCAAAGGCGGGAGCGAGCGCCAACGCGACCATGGCCTCGCCGATCACAGATGCCGCCGGTACTGCGCACACGTCACTGCGAACAATTGTTGCAGGCGAAGCGCTGCCCGAATGCAAGTCAACCGAGCCGAGCGGCTTCATAAGCGTCGCAATCGGCTTTACGCGCACGCGCAAAATGAGATCCTGTCCGTTTGACATTCCGCCTTCAATACCACCGGCCAGATTGCTGCCACGCGCAACGCCTCCATCACGCACCTCAAATGTATCGTGCGAGCGGCTCCCTATAAAACCGCCGGAGCTGATGCCTTGCCCCACTTCTACCGCCTTTGCGGTTTGTATACTCATAAGCGCCGCGGTGACAATCGCATCGAGACGGTCAGATGGCTGCCGGTTGCTGCCAATGCCCACGGGCATGCCACTCACGCGAATCTCGAATGCGCCGCCGAGCGTATCGCCCGCAGCTTTAGCCTCATCGATGCGCGCAATCATCCGCGTCTCCGCCTCTGGATCCGCGCAGCGTACCGGCGAACCGGTGATATATTGAATATCGGGCAAGCTGTCCGAGGTCTCTGCCACCACGTCGCCTATTTGGATGACGTGCGAGATCACTGTGACGCCGAACACGTCTAAGTATTGGCGCGCGATGTCTCCCAGCGCCACGCGCATGGCCGTCTCTCGTGCGCTTGCCCGCTCGAGCACATTGCGCAGGTCCTTATGGCGGTACTTGAGCGCCCCGGCATAATCTGCGTGCCCAGGCCGGGGCCGCGTGATAGGCTCGCCACCCCCGGTAAGCGGATCCATGAGGTGACGGACATTTTCGAAGTCGCGATTGCGAATCATGAGGGCAATCGGCGAACCTAGGGTGCTCCCGCCGCGCACACCGGCAACTATCTCCACGCTATCGCGCTCGATCTTCATGCGCCCGCCACGCCCGTGACCGCCCTGGCGGGCGCTCAACGCTGCGTTGATAGCGTCAACGTTGATGCGCAGGCCCGCCGGCAATCCGTCGATGATACCGACGAGCGCTGGGCCGTGCGACTCGCCCGCAGTCATGTATCGAATCATGTCGCTTCTTCCGTTAGTGAGGAGCGATCGTATTTATTCGCCGCAGCCACAGCGAACCTCTTGGTTAGGCCATCATAACCAAAGGCCGCGGTGTGCACCGCGGCCTGCGCGCCGGTCGAATCCATTCGACCGTTGGATGTTGTCTTTGCGAGCTTAGTGCTCGTTCATGATGTGCGGGGTAATCAGGAAGACGACTTCCTGATGGGTCTTTGTCTTCTGCACGTTCTTGAAGAACGCGCCGAGGATGGGAATGTCACCCAAGAGCGGCACCTTACTGATGCTCGCCGTCGACTCGTCGTCAAGCAAACCACCAAGCACGATCGTCTCGCCATCCTTGACGCGCAGATCTGAATCGACCTTGCGGTTGTCGAGGATAGGGAACTGCTGCACGAGACCCGTGATGAAGCTGCGCTCCACGTGCATCTGCGTCGTAATGTAGCCGTCGGTGTTTACGGTTGGTGTGATGATCAGCTTGACGCCGATATCGATGTATTGCGCCTGGAACTGACCCGATTGCGGGCTATAGTACACAAGCGGATAGGTCTGACCGACAAGCAGGTTTGCCGGCTGATTATCGAGTGCGGCCACTCGCGGATTGGCAAGCAGCTGGGCTTCGTTGTGGGTGATAAGGTAGTTGAGCTGCGCTTGCACGAACAACGCGTTTCGTGTGAACGGCTGCGGCGCGATCGGGTTACCGCCGACCGTGGTGACAGGCACCGTTTGCGCCGCTAAGCAAGCGATGCAGTTTTCAAACAAGTCGAGTGGTGATGAACCGCTGTACTGCATGCCGACGTCGGAGTTCGCGTTGTGGGTAATGTCAAGCACCTTCACTTCGAAGACAACTTGCGGTGCCGGAACATCGCTCAGTGCCAGGAAGTTTCGCGCTGACTGGATGATGTCGGGCGTACCACTCACGATAACCGTGTCGGTGCGCGGATCGATTGTGTAAGCAGTCGCTGGAATAACGCCAGCGAGCTGCTTACCAAGGTCGGTTGGATTGGCATACTTAATCGGAAACGCAACGGTTTGGGTGGCCTCTTGTCCTACTGATCCGAATTCCTTGTTGAGATCATCAGAGGTACCCACCACAAAGATGTTGCCTACCTTGCGGTAGTCAAGTCCATTGGTTCGCACGATCAGGTCGAGCGCTGTGCTCAGCGGAACGTCGTGCAGCGAAAGCGTGACCGATCCTTTGACGTTTTGCGTTGCCACGACGTTCTGACCGCTCTCGTTTGCCAAGAGTTTGAGAACGTCCAAAATGTCCGCATTCTTGACGTCAAGATTAACTGTGCGCGGGCCTTGCGCCATCATGCCCGGAGGAGGCGGCGGGGGTGCCTCACCAGAGGGCGCTGCTTCGTGTGAAGCCATTGCGGCTCCAGACGGATGACGCGCGCCAACCTTACAGTAGTACTTGCCGCCCGGAAGCCAGGGATTCGGCGTGGCCATAGCCACGACGACCGGAGCCTCGTGCTTGGGAGCTGCATGAGTAGCAGGCTTTACCGGCGCCTTTGCAGCCTGTGGTGCGGGCGCTTGTGCGACTTGTACCGGGTGCGCAGAAGCCGGTTTTGGTTTCGCATTTGAGGCGACTGTGCTCTTGGCCGGCGGGGCTGCGTTTGCAACGGGGCTGTCGTGGCGATTGGCAGCCTGCCGAGCTGCGGTCACTGCCTGTTGGGTGGGCAGTGCGAACGCCACTTGGCTTGTTTGAACCGCCAACTTTACCTGATGCTGCGGAGCATTCGTCAGATCATACTTCGGCGCGCCAGTCGATTCAACAACGATACGCATGACTGCGGGATTTTGCGAGAGCTGACCAACGCGGACTTGTTGCAGCTGACCTTTGGAGAAACCAATGACCTTGGTTTGTCCATCATACGATGCCGGCGACACATCGACGACGAGGTCCATGGTGTCGCTCTTGGTGTCGACTGAAAACCGGCTCACGTGTGTCGTGACCGGTCCCGACGCCGCGACCGACAACTCAAACGCTCCATCGTGTTTTGCGTACGAGACGTCCTTGATCGGATTGTCGGCGCCTCGGCCAGGCAGCGGAGATGCCAAGCCGGCGAATACGACGGCGCACCCAACGAGCCAGGCCGACGTCAACCGAAGATGCCGATGCATTATTTAACCCCCTAGCGAGAAGTGCCGCTCTTCTGTCTGTGTTCCGAGCGTGATGTAATCTGGTCCGATTGAGATGACGTGAAACTTGTCGTCGAGGCGATCGCCGGGCCGAACGAAGTACGATTTTCCATCAGCCTCAACGATTGCGACGTAGCCGCCGTTTAACATGACGCCTGTTAGCTTTACAGTGTCCCATGGTCCGCCCGCACCCGGAGCGCCCTCAAAGCCTGGTAGCGTTGGAATGTTGGGGAACGTAGAGACCGCGACTTTGGGTTTGGAGTTCGATGGCTCGTCGCCAAAGAGGGACACAAACGGGTCTATTCGTCCAGCACCCGCCACCGAGCGAGCTTTCACGATTGGCACCGGCGTTGTTGTCACTGGTGGGGGTGTTGACTGGTCTTCGGGCATGCTCACTGGGCCCGATACCGGCGGCCCCGAACTCGAGCATGCAGCAAGGACGAGCCCACAAATCAACACAAACGCGCCAGCTTTCATAATTGCACTAACCTCCGTTTGAGGGATCCGCAGGCGCGCTTGCTTGCGGAACCGGTCCATTCGGGCTCAAACGATATGCCACGATTGGTAAAACAATGTGCAGTTTTGGTGTCTCTCCAACTGCCGCTTTTTCGCTTGTCAGCGTAACGTTGCCGACACCGATTAACTTCGGAAACTTATTGAGATCCCGGAGAAACTTTTGGAGGTTCGTGTAGTTTCCACTGAGCTCCATATTGATGGGCACTTTTTCAAACGATCGATTGAGATACGCAAGCGCGTTCACACGTGGCGACGTTGTCGCGCCAGCTTTTACCGTGGGCCCAGGGATGGCTGGGTTTGCGGATGTTCCAGGCACCGGCGTCGCTCCAGCACTTGCGCCATTTGCGCCACCTTGCGGCATTTGTGAATTTTCCGCTTGCACTTGGCCGCTGGTCGCATTAAACGCGCGCTTCGCACCCGCGATCGGTGCTCCGATAACTGGTGCTTTCTCAAGGGCGCTTGTGCCGGTCGTGGGAGGTGCAGGCGTCGGTGTGCTCGATGCTTCCGGGTTGGGCTGCGGCACAACCGCTGTCACAAGCAAGCCATCTCGATTCGCAAGATCCTCGATCTGCTTGAGATATGACGGCACGTATGCCCGCGGGTCGGCGGTGAGCTCAACACCAACCAATCTCGACTGCACTTGTTTGATGAGCGCCATGTACATGGGTTTTTGATCGGCGACTTGCTTGTAGGCTGCGTATTGTGCTTGCAGCTGCGCAAGCTGGGCCTTCGATGCTGAAACTTGCGTTAGTTTCGGCTGAACCACCATGAAGTACGAGGCGATCGCTACGAGCCCCAGCACCGCTGCTACGATAATGATCCGGTTGAGGTCTGATTGCTGTTGTTTCATTGACCGATCACCGC
>JBPYDX010000130.1:0-9365 GCA_051986115.1 Candidatus Eremiobacteraceae bacterium | reverse complement strand
ACCGCAAAAAGCGTCGCTCATGTCGACGCAAGATGTCATGTCGATGAGGGGGCAGAGCGGCGAAGGTGGGGGCGAAGGTGGCGGCGGAGGCGGGGGTGCTCCACTCAGCCCTGTCGCCGTCTACGTTTTGGGAGCCATCGCAGGGTTAACAATTTTCTTCGGCTTGCCGTTTGCCGCCCTCAAGCGCATCGCACCCAAGGGCATAGCGTTTCTCAACGCCATCGCCATCGGCGTGCTGTTCTTTCTTCTTTTTGATATCTTGCGCCAAGCGAGTGAGCCACTCGAAGCTGCGCTGCAGCGCGTTCAACTTGGTGCACCCAAAACAGAATTTTTTGGGTTACTCGCCGTCTACATGGCTGGATTTGCCGTCGGGCTAATCAGTCTCGTGTTTTTTTCAAAATCATTCTTGCCGCAGCATAAAGCTATCGGGGCAATGAGCCCCATGACTCTCGCGACGATGATCGCTGCCGGCATTGGCCTTCACAATTTTAGCGAGGGACTGGCAATTGGCCAGTCGGCGGCAACTGGGGCTATTCAACTTGCGGTATTGCTGATCATCGGCTTTGGACTGCACAATATGACTGAAGGCTTCGGCATTGCCGCGCCGCTGGCAGGCTCGGGCACGGCAAGTACCGGCGCAATCGTACGGTTAGGTTTGATTGGCGGCGGACCAACGTTTTTGGGCACGGTCATCGGCTATCATTTTGTGTCGCCGGTGCTCTCCGTTCTCTTTTTGACACTTGCCGCTGGCGCAATCGTCTACGTCATCGGTGAGATGACAAAAGTTGGGGGTAGAATCGGCTTTAGGGAATTGGCAACGGTTGGCATCTTTATAGGGTTTGCCGTCGGTTTAGGCACCGACCTCATTTTGAGCGCGGCAGGCGCTTAAGAAATCTTAGCTCTCTTGCGACTCCGCTGATTTAGCAAGTTCGGCTAGATTTTTTACAACAGTCGCATCGGCAAGCGTCGTGGTATCGCCAAGCGGCCGGTCTTCCATGACATCGCGGAGCAAGCGACGCATGATTTTACCCGAGCGCGTCTTGGGCAGCTCCGGAGTGAATGTGATAAACTTCGGCCGCGCAAACGCACCGATTTTGGTTGCCACGTGTTTGCGCAGCTCATCCGCCTCCCCGGCCGAGCCGATCCCGCCGCCTTTGAGGGTGACAAATGCGGCGATTGCTTCTCCTGTGATGTCGTCTTTTTTGGAAACGACGGCAGCTTCGGCAACTTTGTGGTGGTCAACAAACGCACTTTCAACTTCGGTTGTTGAGATGCGATGCCCGGAAACGTTCATTACGTCGTCGACGCGCCCCAACAGCCAATAATAACCATCGTCGTCGCGCTTACAACCGTCGGCTGGAAAGTAATAGCCTTGTTTGGGAAATTTACTCCAATACGTTTGAAGGTAACGGTCATGAGCCTTCCATAGCGTGCGAAGCATGGCAGGCCACGGCTTCGTGATGACGACGTAGCCGCCACCACCGAGCGGCACCGAGTTGCCTTCGTTATCGACAACGTCGGCAAACACACCCGGATACGGGAAGGTAGCAGAACCGGGCTTTGTTGTCGTAATGCCAGGCAGTGGCGCTATCATGATCATGCCAGTCTCTGTTTGCCACCACGTGTCAACTACCGGACAGCGGCCCCCACCAATGTGCTCAGAGTACCAAATCCACGCTTCTGGATTGATCGGCTCACCAACCGTTCCGAGCAATCGCAACGAAGAAAGGTCATGACTTGCGGGATACTGCGTTCCCCATTTCATGAACGTGCGAATCGCCGTGGGCGCGGTATAGCAAATGGTAATCTTATACTTTTCAACGAGCGCCCAGAAGCGGTCTTTGTCCGGGTAATCGGGCGTGCCCTCATAAATAACGCTGGTCGTTCGGTTGGCAAGCGGCCCGTACACGACATAGGAGTGCCCCGTCACCCAGCCGATGTCTGCAGTGCACCAGAAGATGTCGCTGTCTTCTTTTATGTCAAAGACGTTTTTGTGGGTTGACGCAACTCCCGTCAAGTAGCCGCCGCAGGTGTGCACGATGCCCTTAGGCTTGGCAGTCGTGCCGCTGGAGTACAAAATGTAGAGGACGTCTTCAGAGTCCAAGCGCTCCGCTTCGCATGTGCTGCTCTGCGTGTCAACAATCTCGTGATACCAAACGTCGCGTCCAGCAGTCCATTCGACGGGGTCGCCGATTCGTCGCAGCACGATAACTTTTTCAATGCATGGTGTTCCGCGCAGTGCCTCGTCCGCAATATTCTTTAATAAGATTTTGCCTCCGCGGCGCCAGCCTTGATCTTGCGTGATCAGCACCTTGCATTCGCCATCAAGAATGCGATCGCGCAAGCTTTCCGCGGAAAATCCGCCGAAGACGACCGAGTGAATTGCACCGATGCGCGCGCACGCAAGCAACGCTACGGGTAGTTCAGGGACCATTCCCATGTAGATTGCTACCCGGTCGCCGCGCTGTACCCCCAAACTGCGAAGCGCGTTGGCAAGCCTGCACGTTTCGGCTAACAAATCTTCGTATGTTATGGTGCGGTTGTCGCCAGGCTCGCCTTCCCAAAAGTACGCAACCTGCTTGCCGTGCCCAGCGGTGACATGGCGATCGAGACAGTTGAAAGACACGTTGAGCTTGCCGCCATCAAACCAGCGGGCAACTTTATTTTTCGCGTCCCAGTGGAGGGCTTTGCGCCAACGTTCAAACCACTCGAGACGTTCGGCTTCACCTTCCCAGAAATGTTCGAAGTCGCCAGCAGCACGCTTGTAAATTTCTGGGTCGCGCACATTGGCTTGGCTTACGAATTGCGGGGACGGTGGAAAAACCCGGTGCTCGGCAAAGAGGGCCTCAATTGCTTGGCGATCTTGCTGTGGCACGCGCGGGTCATTCGCCGCGGCAACTTGAATTCTTTGCGCCCAACGCGCGTAAAGGATCACGCAATGGCGGCAAAACCATCGCAACTCATCAAGCAAGAAGGCTCACTCCTCGGGAAGACGACTGTTGTCACCGGAGCCGGTCGCGGCATCGGCAAAGCGATTGCAACGGCTTTTGCGCACGCCGGCGCGTGCAGTGTTTTCGTTGTCAGGGATCGCGTTCACGGCGAGCATGTCGTGCACGAACTCGAGCGCCACGGCTATAAGGCTGACCTTGGCGTGGCCGATGTGACCGATGCTGCCCAAATATCTGTGCTGGCGCTCGATTTGATGCAACGCCACCCAGTTATTGACGTGCTCGTCAACAACGCTGGCATCTTCTTAGATGAAGACCGCCACATGCTCCCATCAAATGTCGACATTAACGTGCTTGAGAAGACTTTGGCCGTCAATCTGGAGGGACCAATCCGCGTCAGCAACGCGTTTCTTCCTTATATAACCACGGGTGGCCGCTTTATTAACCTGTCTTCAGGGATGGGGCAGTTTGCAGGGGAGGCGGATGGCTATGGTCCGGCCTACTCGATGAGTAAAGTAGCGCTCAATATGTACACGCAATTGTTAGCCGCCGATCTGAAAAGCCGCCACATCATGGTCGATTCGTTGGATCCAGGCTGGGTGAAGTCGGATATGGGTGGCAAAAACGCGAGAATTGAAGCCGAAGAAGCTGCGCAAGCGGTCCTCTTTTTGGCCACGCGACCGCTTTCTGAGAAAACGGGCTTGTTTTGGCACCGCAATCAGGTCATCGATTGGTGAAGCAAGGCCTGCTCCTCGCGCGAAACGAAGAGAACTCGTTACCCCCGATGCGCTTCGCAGCAACCCTCCTCATCGCCACGTTCTTGGCCACTATCGCAGGCCCGGCAATGCCCGCGGCTGCCATGTCGACCGCCAAGGAAGTCGCGATTGGCACGAGCCTCAGCCAAGAAGTTGATGACGATAATGTGATTGTTACCGACCCATTTCTTAAGAACTGGGTCGACGGCATCGGTGCTAAGCTCGCCGCCAACCGCTATCGTACCGATATCGACTATCACTTTGAGATTCTCGATGACGACTCGATTAATTCGTTTGCGCTGCCAGGCGGTTTCGTCCACGTCAACCTTGGATTGTTGAACTTTGTTGGTTCGGACGACGAGCTTGCTGCAGTCATGGGTCACGAGATGGGGCACATCGAGCGGCGCCACATGATCACCGAGGAAGAGAAAAGTGAAGTGCTCGGCATCTTGATTGGCGTGCTCTCCGTTCTCTCGCCAATTGCATCGGCATTGGGCGGCTATGGCGGCGATCTGACGATGGGCAAGCTGTCACGGGAAGCCGAGTTGCAAGCAGACCAATATGGCTTGCTCTTGATGACGCGCGCTGGTTACGATCCGCAAGGCGCAGTGGATCTCATGGCTCACTTGGGAAAAACTGAGAACGACGGCGATATGAGCCGCTCCGATAAGTGGATGCTGGATCACCCGGTCCCGAAAGACCGCATAGCACACCTTGAAGGCTACCCGGAGCTTGATAATCCTCCAGCGTCGCAAATTATCGCCGACGCACTCCACGATGAAGAAGAGGGCCGATGGTCGTACGCGCATGCGCGTTTCGATTATGCACTTAAGAAAGCGCCCGGCAACCCAATCGCCACAGCCCACGTCGCCGAAGACGAAGTCGCGATAAAGGAGAGCCCGAGCAATAACGGTCTGCATGAGCGTTCCATTGCGTATATGGCGACTGTCGACGCGTTTAGCATGGGAGACATCGCTTCAAAAATTGCCAAAGCCCAGGCGATTAATACCGACGATGCGCACTTGACGCTCGAACGCGCGCGCTCGTCAAATATGGACTTGCAGACGTTCTTTAATGCGCTTGATGCACAAACCAATGCCATTCCTAATTTAGGAAGCCCCAAGACTAAGGGTAACAACCTTTCAAAGGTAATCGATGGACTCAACCACATTACGCGCGACATCAATGGCACGCTTGGAGCGGCCGCAGACGTTTTGGGCGCCGCGCCGGGGCTAACACGCGACAACCTTGCTCCACTCAAAGAGATGGGCGATTCCATCAGCAGTGGTGTGCCGAGCGAAAAAACTCGTGCGCTCCTTCCCTACTATGCAGCCTTGACGTCAAGTCTTTCGCAAGGAGCCGACGAATTTGTCAGCGGCGTGGATGACGCTCGAGCGGCCATCTCCATGGGCAGCGACAACGTGCATCAACTCGCCGATTTGTTCTCGCTGTTGAATTCCATCGACACGGCCACTAGCGGCAACATCTCGGCCAAGGATATGCCTCGCGTACAAGCAGCGTTAACAACAACCACGACGGCGTGGGACGCAACCTATGCGATGGCTGAACGCGCTTCGGATCTGGTCTACGGAGCGCAAACCCGAACGCTAGGCGCAAATATTACGTTGCTCGACTTGTATTCATCGCGCGAACGCTATCACTATTACAGCAAAGCACTGGCGTATCGTTTCCCCGGCGTCGCATTGCCCGACTATCAGACGGTCCTGCAGTCAGGACTTCCCGCAGGGGAGCTTGGCTGCGATGCATGGCTTTCATACGAAACGAAAGAGCCGATGACGCAACTCATGCGCACAGAGCACGAGCGAGGCATGTCGTGCTCGGATGTGGCGCTGTCGCGCAACTTACAGACTGAATCGATGGAAGTTGCCGAAGGTTTGGTTTACGAGGATTACGTTGAAGTACCAGAAATGATCGTTACCAACGTTAATGTGAGTCATCCCACGCCGGTAGGCTCTGCGGCGCCACCGTCCCCGGGTCCGTCGCCATCCTCGTCGCCGGTTGCATCGCCTTCACCCACACCATCGCCTCACAGTTAGACTACTTGGCAACAGCCTCAACCGGTGTGTCGGTGACGACGCTTGCGGCCTTGCGTTGCGCTGCAATTCCCATGAGCAACGCAATAAAGGCAAAGAAACTTGAAACGACGCCGGCGTACGATGGACCGAAGCGGCCAAGCAATCCAGTCGAAAGCGGGGGCATCGACACGCCCGAAAGGTTGTCGAGTGCCGAGCTTGTGCCCAAAATTGTGCCTCGTTGATTTTCTGGAGCGCCTGCACTCAGGATCGAGGTCAAAGCTGGCCGCGCAATTGCCATGCCGGTTGCGAACAGCAAATACGTCGGCAGCATCGTCCACAGATTGTGAATGAACGGTACCAGCAAAAAGGCGATGAGCGCGGCGCTAATGCCAATGTTGGAGGCGCGCCGGTCTCCCGAGCGGTCGATCAGACGTGGGCCGGGACCAAGTTGCAAGAAAACACTGAGCAAACCGAACGTTGCGAACAAATAGCTTGTTTGACTCGCATTAAAGCCGAGCGCCGCCTGCATCAGTAGAGCAAAGATTGCAAACCAAGCGTACAGCGCCAGCGAAAACGCCCACATCTGCAGCAAAATTGGCGCCACCTTCGGATCGGCAAGCGAAGCGCGGATTTGCCCAAATGTCGCTATTTGCGTGCCGGCCCCGCTGCGTGACTCGGGCAGCATGATAATTGTCACGATGAGCGTTAGAAACTGCAGCGATGCGGCTGCTAGAAAAGGCGCAGAAAAACCAAAGCGCTCGAACAAAAAACCTCCAAGTACGGGCCCAAAGACGATACCTGCGGAGAATGATGCGCCGACGTATGAGAAGGCGCGGCCGCGATCTTTTGGCTCAACGAGGTCGGCAACATACGCTTGGGTCACTGATATGTTGCCGCCGGATGTTCCCTCGATAACGCGAGCCAAAAACACAAAGCCGATGCTGTGCGCGAAGGCGAGCATGCACCATCCGATCGTGGCGCCGATCTGACTGACAATCAGGACGCTCTTTCGCCCGATGCGGTCGCTGACGTTTCCCCAGATTGGACCAGCCAGGAACTGACAAGCGGCGAAGGTCGAAAAGAGTAAACCGACGACAAGGTCCGAAGCGCCAAAGCTTTTTACAAAATATGGCAGGATCGGCAGCAGAATGCTGAAGCCGAGTATGTCGATGAAGGTGACGCCTAAGATGGGGAGGAGGCGGGTGATCATGGGCGGTCATATGAGTTAGCAGTGCCTGTATCACACCCCTTGCCGATGACGGTCATCACAACTGCCGTGTCGCTGTGGCTATTATCCGCAAATGAAGTAACGCAGATATCTAGACCTGGTCTTATGGACAGCCAAGGCGGCTACAGTTTTTATCAAACATTATAGAGGCAATAAGAAAATGTGGAGTGCAATCTTAGCGAGCGTGGTCACTATCGGGGCCGTGCTGTATATGGAAGGACCGGTCATCGCGCTCGGCCTGACCGCATTGAGCTCAATCGCGCTCTTGATCGTCCTGCGCGCAAGCGAAGCTGAGCAAAAAATAGACAAAGCCAAACCACTGCCGATCGAGGCTGTTGGTAAGACAGCGGACGTCGAAATCATGTTCCCGCCGCTGCGACAACGGGCTTCCTAACAGACACAAAAATTCGCCAACTCGGAATGACCTCAGTCGGCTGACTAACAATAGTTAGCCGATGTGTTTTTGTGCCAGCGCGGATTGGCAGCGCCGCCTCTTTTGCGTCTGGCTTGTTTCTCTAGTGGTCGCGCTCGCCTCGCAGCCAGCGCTTGCTTTGGCCCCTACCAACACGAGCACCACTATTGGCCTGACGCTTCCAGGTATGACTCGCCGCCACGTCAACGTGGATGCCGACACGCTCTTTCACACCCTCATGTGGGATTTTTTCTACCAAGACGACGGCACGATCTATGTCCAAACTGGTGATATCCCAGCGATGTGGTTGCGTGACTCCTCGGCGCAGGCGCTTCCTTACGTTCGTTTTGCGCCGGCATATCCCCAGATTCAAATTATTCAGAGAGGCGTGATCTTGCGCAACGCCAAGAACATTCTCACCTCCCCATACGCAAATGCGTTTACCGCGGCTTACAAGATCTGGGAAGAAAAATGGGAAGTTGACTCTCTCTCCTATCCCATCTTGCTGTCATCGACGTATTGGCAGGCTACGAATGACCGGTCGATGTTCACCGTGCAACTGCACTGGGCGTTTACCCATATTATTGAGACCTACGAATGCGAACAGCAACACGCGACTTGCTCTCAATATCGATCGAAATTTCTCATCAATCACGGCATGGGTCCCGCCTTTGGCTTCACCGGAATGATTTGGAGCGCGTTTCGGCCCTCGGACGATCCGGTTCGATATCCGTTCAATATTCCGCAGCAATTGTTCGCCGTGCGAGCACTTGGGGATCTCGCACACTTGGCGCAAGTTGGCTACAGCGATTACCAGTTGGCGCAGCGTGCTCGGGCGCTCCAGGCCGCGATTACCTTAGGCATTGAGCGTTGGGGCGAAGTATACGATTTCCGTTATGGTTGGATGTATGCATACGAAGTTGATGGTTTGGGCAATTATGTCCTGATGGATGACGCAAACCTGCCGAACTTGCTTACACTGCCGTTGGTCGCAAACGTGCCGCATTGGGACCCCTTGTATCAAAACTCGCGTGCATTCTCGCTCTCGCCGGACAACCCATATTATTATCGTGGCCGCTACGGAGCCGGGCTAGGCAGCCCACATACCCGAACCGGATGGGTTTGGCCCCTCGGTATCATTGGTGAGGCGTTAACGTCAACCACACCGCAAGAAGTAGCGCAAGGCATCGAAGAACTCCGAGCGCTCGACGGCGCAGGCGGTTTACTCTACGAAAGCGTTGATCCGGATCGGCCTTGGCATTTCACGCGCAGTGATTTTGGCTGGGCAAACGCGCTGTATGCTGAGCTCATCTTCCAATGTGTGGCCGGGTTGCCTCGGGTGGCACCGGTAAGCGCCGCATTACCTGAAGTCTTACCGACTGCTTTTCGTCCCCCGCGAGTTACGACGAACATCGAAGCGTGGCAGGCAGCCGGCGTGATTTACAGCGCGCTCAGTGCGATACTCAGCGGCTGACGGTTACTCGCCTCGCAGTAGGGGAACATTGTCAATACATGTCTCGCAAACCAAAGGCTTCGCCTGATGAGGTTGTGCCTTCGACCGAATTAGGCGTGCGCGAAGCCGCGCTTTCAAAAGAGCGAAACGCGGGCATTCGATTCCTTAAGATCTTTGGGCCGGGCATTATCGTAGGCGCGTCCGACGACGACCCGTCCGGCATCGGCACGTACGCAGTTGCGGGAGCGTCGCTAGGCTACGCAACCTTGTGGACCACCATCGTGATGTTGCCAATGATGGCAGCCGTCCAATATATTTGCGCGCGCATCGGTCAGGTGACGGGGAAAGGTTTGGGGGCACTTTTGCGCGACCAATACCCACGTACAATCGCATATTCCGCGGTGTTTGCGCTGGTTGTTGCTAACACCATCAACGCGGGTGCCGACATCGGCGCGATTGGCGCGGCTATCAACCTGCTGGTGCCAATCCCGATCGTAGCGCTGATTGTACCTATTGCCGCGCTCATACTCGGT
>JBPYDX010000129.1:0-4148 GCA_051986115.1 Candidatus Eremiobacteraceae bacterium | reverse complement strand
TTTGGAAAGCGCCGCAGTATCGATCGACTCCGTACCAGCGGCAGGACAAATCAGAAGCCCGAGCTTGGGGCTTGCGCGCATCATATCTGCCGTAAATTTAACGCTGACCACCACGTTCGCGTCCGCGAGCGCCGCCAACATCGCATCGTTATCCGATGGATCAACGAACCTTGCCGTTATGCCCTCGTCCAGCAATGGCCCAAGATCGGTTCGCCATAACGGCGGGAGGACCAGGACGTTCACGTGCCTTTAGTGCCTGCGCAAGAGGGCAATCATGCGCCACGCCTGCGTTGAACTGTTCAAGGGCACGACGGGTGAAATGTCCCCAAACCAGCCAACGATATCAAAGCAGCCGCTCGCAAGCGCAACATATTGGAAGCCGCCACGCAGCCACATTCGTTGTTGCCATCGCATGATCAATCGTTCGCCGCGCACACGCCTGCCGTTGCGCAGCTGTGGCTCCAGAATAAGACTAGCGACAAACGTCTCCGCAACCGGGTCCAGTCGCGTGATGGTGAAACGCGCCTTCACCGTTAGATCGCCATCACTTTGCGTCCAGCGCTCTGACGTCAGGCTTCTTCGCTTGGAAAAGTAATCTGCCGGATGGGTGAACTCAACAAAGAGCAGGCCGCCACGTTTAAGGCCAGCGGCCGCACTTCGCAACGTCGCTATAGCGTCTTGCTCCGTTGTGTTTTGAGCAAATGAGTCGAAAATGCAAAGCACGATATCAAAGCGTTTGGAAACGCTAAACGATCGCATGTCTGCGTGGCGCAACTTGACTGCCAGTTTCTCGTGTCGGCACAGAGCGCGCGCATATGCGAGCATCTCCGGATTAATGTCAATACCTTCACACTCAAGTCCGCGCCGCGAAAACTCGCGGAGGTGATGTGCGGGCCCGCACGCCAGCTCCAGGACACGTTTGGGGGTTGCGATACCATTGCGCTTGGCAAGTGAAAGAATACCATCGCACTCGGCGGGAATGTCGCGAAACCCAAATGCGACGTCATACAGACGCGGCTTGCGGTACATCGCAAGGTCCTTACCGAAATCCCGTACCGTTGTTTTATGGGGTGACGACGACATGTGTTTCATGCTCGATGCGTTCGCAAAGTTCCTCAGCCGGATACGTTATGATTTCCGCCAGCGTTGGATGCAAATGTGGCATTTCCATAATGTCATGACATTTGGCGCCAAAGTAAATGAGCGCGATTGCTTCGTGAATAAGATCTGATGCTTCCGCGCCGACAATGGCAACGCCGACAATGCGGCCATCAGGTGCAGCCAATATTTTGACAAACCCATCAGTGAGCTCAGCCGTAATCGCTTTACCTAAGTCGTTAAAAGGATAGGTCGCCTTGATATACGCGATGCGGCGCTGCTGACATTGTCTTTCAGTCAGCCCTGCTATTCCCACCTGAGGATCTGTGAAGACGGCACGCGCCGCTTGAAGATCATAGTTGATCACCTTTGGATGGGCGGCAAACGCATTACGCGCTGCGAGCTGGCCACCATAGACTGCAAGGTGCACGAGTTCCCATACACCTGTGACGTCCCCGGCCGCGTACACATGTTGATTGCTGGTGCGCAGGTGTTCGTCAACCTTAACACCGTAACGATCGTAACTGATACCGGCCAAGTCGAAACCGAAACCTTCTACGTTCGGCTTGCGGCCTAAGGCCACAAAAATTTCCTGCGCCAGCACGCTCATGTCTTCACCAGCAATTTGAAAGTCAACTCGCTTGGCGCCGCCCGAGCGCTCGACAGCCCGCAGCGTTGTGCCTGAATACACGCGAATCCCGTCGCGTTCAAGCGACATTCGTAAGGCTTCCCCGACATCGGCATCTTCGGAAGACAGCAACGCTGCGCTGCGTTGGATCATTGTGGTGTCGACGCCCATGCGAACCAGATATTGTGCAAGCTCGCACGCGACAACACCGCCTCCCAAGACAATCACGCTGCGAGGCAGCGTCTCAAGGTCGAGCACATCGTCGCTCGTTACATATCCGGCTTCGGGTAAGCCGGGAACCGGCGGCACGTCGATCAATGAACCGGTCGCGACTACAAGCTTGCTAGCTTCGATCGTTTGCTCCCCGACACGAATGGAGGTCGGACCCACAAAACGTGGTTTCCCGCGAAACAGCGGAAACTGTTCTATGCCCTCGATTCGGTAATCTGCGAAACCGCGGATGATTCGTCGCTTGCGCTCGATGATAGCCCGAATATCATAGCGGACATCAGATGGTATCACGCCGAGCGTAGGGGCGACCTTCATGAGATGGGCGATTTCCGCTGAACGCAGCAAGGTCTTAGACGGCATGCAGCCGCGTAAGATGCATAATCCTGAAAGTGGGCCATCACCGTCAACCAGCGCGACTGATTTCCCCATACTTCTTGCGGTCATAGCAGCCGCGTAACCAGCACTCCCAGCACCCAAAACACAGAGATCGAATTGTTGCGAACCGTTCATGCGCGGATATTGCCCCCGAAGCGCTTCGGCGCCTTCGCATTTGTAAGAAGCGAGGAACACCCTGATACTATGACCAACTCAAAACCCGCTCGAGCATGTATACTGTGATGAAACTTGGTCGCTGTATGGTCCGCGAAATCGTCCGCGAGGGTCGCGTTGAGGGCGACTCTTTTGTTTACTCTGGCCAACGCGTACCGCTCGAACAGGTGCAATTGGTTGCACCGTGCGTTCCCTCAAAAATAATCGGAGTCGGCCGCAATTACGCCGATCACGCCGCTGAGCTTAAAAACCCTTTGCCAAAGGAACCGCTACTATTCTTCAAGCCGCCGTCTGCCGTGAATGACCCTGGGGGCGATGTTGTTTATCCTCATCAGAGCCAGCAGGTCGACTTTGAAGGTGAGCTGGCTGTGGTTATCGCCATGCGCTGCAAAGGCGTGCGAGCCCGCGATGCGGGCGACGTAATTTTGGGCTATACGCTTTGCAACGATTTCACGGCACGCGACCTGCAGCGCAGCGACGGACAATGGGCGCGTGCTAAGGGGTTTGACGGATTTGCATCGCTTGGTCCGGTCATCGCCACGGGTCTCGATCCCTCGAAGCTGCGCTTGCGCACGTACGTCAATGGCACGCTCAAGCAGGATGCGCCGACCAAGTCTATGATCTTCGATATCCCGTTTCTCATCGAATACATTTCTGCCGCTTTCACGCTGGAACCAGGCGACATCATCACGACGGGAACCCCGGCGGGCGTCGATGCTCTACAACCGGGAGATATCGTCGAAGTCGCGGTCGATGAGATCGGTGTTCTACGTAATCAAATCGTTACTGGGAAAGAAAAGCATCCTCGGTAACGGCGATGTGAAACGGCGCGTTAGCCGACAAGGTTACGTCGTCGCCTTTGCGCAGGAAGTCGACAAGGAAAAATCCCGGCACCATCATATTGGCGATGTCTTCTAACGCCGGGGCGGTCCCATTCTTTTCATTGTTATCTGCTACGAGGCTATCGTGCGTAATCGCGACGACAACTTGCGTACCGTCGCCCAGCAAGATCGGATCAAACGAAACTTGTAGACGTCCATTTTGGCGTCCACCGTGCGCGGGTGAGCACACGGTCACGTTACCATAGCCGGTGGTGCCAGCTGGAATTGCGATGCGCGATCCAGCTTTCACGTTATCGACGACACGAAACGTGAACTTCTGTCCAACCGAACAATGTGCAGACGTTACAGTTTGGAGTAGCGCAATTTTGATGAGCGTGCCTTCGGCAACAAGAGAATCGCGGTCTTCTTCGTTTTCTGGCGTACTCGCGTGCTCGATGGCACGTGCTTGACCCGCGATACCGAGAGCTAGGATCGCTGCCAGGGCGCAAAGGCTGATCATCTGGCGCAAGCTCATGATGGAGACTCCGGCGGAACTATCCGCGCCCGCTTAAGGGATTTGGCGTTTGTAACATGTCTACCCTGTCAGGAATGGTTGCGGCGGTGGGGTGCGTCATTGAAGCGAGCTACCTTCCGCGGTACGGTTAGGCCATGCAGCAAGCTCGCAGCGGCCGAACTCACCGCCCAAACGATGGTGGCGGCGCCGCATTGTTTTACTCAATGGGCGTTGCCTTCGCGCTTTTGTGGGCATTCGTGCTTCTATACTTACCGCAGCGACCTTAATACCTACCCAAACCCAAGAC
>JBPYDX010000128.1:0-4592 GCA_051986115.1 Candidatus Eremiobacteraceae bacterium | reverse complement strand
GTGTTTTCTTCGATGCCGAAAATCAAATGCCAACCCAAATCCGCAAGGCCTGCGAGTACGAACAAGCCGACGCCGAGCAATGACACCATGTACCCGGCCGGGAGTGAGCGATTCCAAGCAAAGCCCTTTTTGATATTGACGATTGCACTGACACCTAAGAAGACACCCGTGAGCGCCATCATGCCGTACAGTACCGCATGCCACGGTGTGAAGAAACTTTGGTCTACCTTGCCGTGAAAGTGCGCCCAATTGTCGAGGCCTGCGCCGAAACAGAGCACAACCATGTAGGCGCCCATTACCCACTCAAAGCGAGGCGTAGATTGCGGGGTCATTTTACCAGTGCAAGGCTTGCCAACGCTTGCAAGGCAAGAGGAGAATTTGGAGTGCTCTTGAGTTCAGCTTGGTAGGCATCACGTGCGACGGCTGGCTGGTGCAGCCGCTGCGCGAGCTCTCCGAGCGCCATGTGCGGCGAGTAAAAATAAAGCGTCGGATACTCTGAGACGCTGATCGCATCTCCGCGGTCTGCCTGCTGACTAGCTCGGGTAAGCAGTTGTAGCGCTAATGCGTCGTCGTCATCAAGCTCAGCTGTCTTGGCCTGCAACATGAGCTTCATCGCTGCGACGCTTGCTTTCCAACCGGCATCATCGTCGGGCAACACTGGGATAGCTTTGATTGTAGCCTGGAGCGCTGCTTTGTCGCCTTTTGCAGCATATGCCAAGCCTCGGGCAAACTCCATGGTTGCGCTCTTTGGATCTACTTGCAGCCCTAGGATGTCGTCCCAACGCTTGGATACCACAAGTTGACGTGCGATGAGATAACGAGAGCCGTCCTTTTGCGCCGCCCGTAGGGCAGCGTCCGGCTGCCCCATTTCGGTCAAGGCAACCATCAAGAACGTCACGTTGTGATCGTGGTAGTAGCGAGGCTCGGAATAGTAGCCGGGGTGGCAGCAATCGATGTTGGCGTAATCCATGTTGACTGACTGTTGAGCAATTCTTACTGTCTGCGCGTACATTCCAACCTTGAGAAATAGGTGACCAGGCATGTGGATGAGGTGCGCGTCCTCGGATTTGAGATTGAGCGATGCAAGTGTTATCCCCGCTTGCACCGCTACGCTTTGCTCATTGGCCTCGTCGGCCGTGTGGACATAAAAATGTAACAAACCAGGATGCATTGGATAGCGTTGCAATTCCATTTGAAAGAACGGCAAAAGAGTTGCCATTCTCGCGGCGTAGGCTTTTCTGCCCTCATCGGTGAGCGATGCTTTGCCGTTGGCCACGCCGGCCGCGTTGACGTAGAGCCGCGCCTCACCATAAAGCGCCGCCGCATCTGGATCGCTCGGATATTGCTCGTATACTCGTGCCATCGCTTTTGTGTAACGCGCCAGCAACTGGTCATGCTTTGCTTTTGGGTTTGAACTAAAACGCTGCGCTGCAGCTTCGATATACGCACGCTCTTCGGGGCTAGCATAGCGCTCAAGACTTTGCGCCGTCGTGATTGCCTCTTCGGCTTGCTGCTCGCGATCATCAGTCGGATCAATATTCAAGTCGCTTGCATTCGACTGTGCAATTCCCCAGTACGCCATTGCCAAGTGTGGATCAAAATCGGCTGCAGTGTAAAATTGGTGCTCAGCCGCTTCTACATTGTAAGCATAATAGTCAAGCAAGCCTTGATCGAATGCTTTTTGCGCCGCAGCGCTTTTGGTTGAAACGGCATGGTGCAAAACTGGTACGCCCTGCTGCCCCGCATGGACATCAGCGTCAGCCGAAACGGCTGGCACGACGAAACACACGCAGATAGCCCAAATCAGGTTTTTTAACATCTGCAACCTCCAGGTTAGGACGCGGCCGTAAACCGATCGTAAAACGTTTTGCTTTACCGTTGTCTTTCATCGCGCTTTTCTTTTCTTATGTTGTCAAACAAAAGTATCGTGCTATCACCGTCGTCAACGCTGGCTTGGCGATTGAAACCCAACCAGCCGGTCTAGAGTGCAAGCAACCAAGCCCTATATTCTTAAGCCTTAGCCGCGCGCACTCGCATTAGAATTCGACAAGTGACAAACATTCAGTACCTCGTTTGCATAGTGTGTGGGCAAGCAAGCAAAATAGCCTGTGAAGGAAGTCGATGTTGGCGTGAAGCAGGCTCGAAGCCGTCGCGGAGTCGGTGCCAATCGGGCCCTATGAAGAAATCCAAGACCGCAGACACGGCGGTAAATGATAACGAAACGGTCATCCGTCTTCACGCCGAAGACCTAGATGTTTCTAAGCAAAAAATCGTAACTGGCCAGGTCCGCATATCCAAAGTAACCCACGAGTCCGAAGCAATCGTAGACGAAGATCTTGCGGACGAGCGCGTTGAGATCACGCGTGAGCCGGTCGGCAAGCAAATCGAAGCGATGCCGCCAGTTCGAACCGAGGGCGATGTTACGATTATTCCTGTTGTCGAGGAAGTCGTCGTTATCGAACGGCGCCTTCTTCTCAAAGAAGAGATCCGTGTTCGCCGCGTGCGAGAAACAAGACGCTTCCAAGAGAGTGTTAAGGTAAAGCGTCAAGAGGCGGTCGTTACTCGGAACCCCAGCACAGACACTAATTCCTAACTCGTCTTTGCTAGAAGGAGAATTACCGACATGGCTTATGAGAAGATAGTTACGGTCTTTGATACAGCTGCAAATGCAAACAGAGCCATGGATTCGCTCGAGAAAGCTGGTTTCTCGCGCTCGGAGATGCACACGCTTACCAAGGACGATGCAACCCGGATCAATGGCGAAGCCGCTACGGCGTTAAAACAACCCGGCTTTTGGCAGCGCCTCTTCGGGAGCGATGTCGTTGAATACGAGGGCCACGTGTTCAGCAAAGCCGTCGATGGCGGCGGTACCGTCCTGACGCTGCGCGCAGACGAGAGCGACGTTCCTGAAGCGATAAAGATTCTGCACGACTCGAATGCGATCGATATCGAACACCGGGCCGCGTCGCTTGGGTTGATTAAGCCTGCCGTCGAACCGCCCGTCGCAGCGCCCACGCCGGCCAAGTCGGTGGCAGCTGCTGTCGCAGCGACGCCTGTCGCGAAGGTGGCGACCGATCAAGTGCTGCGCCTTGCCGAAGAACAGCTTCAGGTCGGTAAGGAGCAGGTCGAAGCGGGCACGACGACAGTTCGCCGCTATGTGATTGAGAAGCCGGTCGAAGCACAGGTCACCTTGCATGAGGAGCATGCTGATGTCGTGCGCCGTGCGGTGAAAGATCCGAACTACGTCGGCGACATAGATTGGGGCGATAGCACTGTCGTCGTTACCGAGACAGCGGAGCGCGCACTCATCCACAAAGTCCCGCGCATTGCCGAGGAGGTCATGATACGGCGCGCAGGCTCCGATCGTGTTGAGCAAATCCGCGACACCGTGCGCAAACAACAGGCCGATGTTAGTCGGTCGACACCCGACAAGGCGAAGATGTAACGCCAAGCCGGCGCAATCCCAGTTAGTGTGGGGCCTGTGCGTACCAAGCGGCTCGGTGTCGGCCGCTTGGGACCCGACACTAGGTCCCCCTCTCTATCGGGGCAGTCGTTTCACTTAAGCGTCGTTCCTTAGGAGATTTAAGTTATGGGTTACAAGCGAAGCTCGATACCCTACTGGTTGATGATCGCCGCATTCGCCCTTGTAAGCATGACGCGGGTCGCGAGCGCCCAGAGCGTGACGCTCGACGGCCAACCCGTCTCCGGAGTTGCCATGCACAATGGCGTGCTGCTAGTCCCCTTCCGTGCGCCGATGGAAAGCGTCGGCGCAACGGTCGACTGGAACAACCCCACAGCAACTGCCTCGCTCCATGGGCAGCAACTCGTTACGGTGACTGTCGGCAGCCGCAATGAGGTCGTGAAAGGCACGACCCACACGCTGCCTGTCGCACCACAGTTGGTTCACAATCTGAGTTACGTTCCCGTCGACGCCCTCGCAGCGATTTGCGGCGCCCGGGTCGTGTACTCGAGTGACCGTCGATCTGCAACAGTTACTAACTGCAACTTGGTGGGAATCAATCGGGTCGCGGCTGCAGCTCCAGTAGCGCTGCCGACTGCTGTCCCCGTTCCTCTCGCTGCAGCTCCTCCTCCCGCGCCGTCATTCAACTGGTTGCCGTGGCTGATAGGGCTGTTGATTTTGGGCGCATTAGCATTGTGGCTGTTGAACCGCCAGAGAACAGTGTATTCAACGAACGTGACATCACCGATGCGGGATGACACAACAGTTCAAAGCGCCACGACGGCAACAACAACTACGGACAACTACGCGATGCGCTTACGGAATGCGCTGGCCGGCATGGACGACCAACAGCGAGGTGCGTTTGTTCAGCAGTTGAAGCAGACGATCACTGACAATCGCGAACTCGCTCCGGCTGGGTTTTTGCAGTCGGCAAAGTCAGCGCTTGATGCGAGCGCAAACGGATCCAGTGGCGCGGTCGGGTCGCTCATCAACCTCTTGCGCGACTATCCGCAGCTGTTGCAAGTCGCGGTTAGGAAGTTTGCGGCCACGAACCCCGGAGCACTTTCGAGCATGATCTGAAAGGTGATCTGGCGGGTAGAAAGTGTTCTTTTGGATCTACGACATACCAACG
>JBPYDX010000127.1:0-3880 GCA_051986115.1 Candidatus Eremiobacteraceae bacterium | reverse complement strand
CGTTTGCGACGGGTTACCGCTTTGCGCTCGCGAGTTGCCGCTGCTTGTCTTGCGTGCGCACGCCTATTCTTTTGCGGATGAACGCCAAGATCGCGCCAGGAGCTTTCCGACAAGTCGACATCGTAGTGGTTCGCCGCCTTGTTGATGTTGGCGAATGCTAACTTTCTATCAGCCTCGGTTGCACCTATGACTTGATCGAAGCGGGCGACTGCGTTGCGCACGTGTCTCGCGTCAGTCAGCGGTTCTTTCCGCTGTTTTGGAAAAGCATACACGCTGTCGGGGAGATCACTCTGCGCGGTTAAGCGACCATGTTTTTCGTGCGGTTTCCATGTGGTTTTCATGCGGATTTTGTACCCCATATTTTAATAACAAAACTGGCGGAGAGGGTGGGATTCGAACCCACGAACGGGTTTTAGCCGTTACTCGCTTTCGAGGCGAGCGCGATCAACCAACTCTGCCACCTCTCCCGGTTGATGAACGACCGCATGGTCAGTCGTTACAGCGCGTTTCGTTTCTCGCGAAAGAACGAGCGCAGCATGTCCGCTGCCTCTTCTTCCCTGACTCCTTTCGTGACCATCACGTGATGGTTGAGCCGGCGGTCATCGACAAGGTTGTAGACCGAACCTGCTCCGCCGCCCTTTGGGTCGTCACACGCATACACGAGGCGATCGATTCGCGCTGCGACGCACGCGCCTGCGCACATGACGCACGGCTCCTTCGTCACGTATAAGGTTGCACCAGTTAAGCGCCAGCTGCCGCGTCGAGCAGAGGCCTGGCGCAGCGCAACGATCTCAGCGTGAGCAGTTGGATCGTGGTTGGCTTCCTTTTGGTTGAACCCGACGGCCGCAATTTCGGAATCGACGACGACGACCGCGCCAACTGGAATATCCCCGCGCTCGCGCGCGACTTGTGCAAGAGACAACGCCTTGTCCATAAACTCTTCGTCTTGCGTCGTAGTTGAGATCGTCACACACCTCGCGCCCGAGTGGGCTCGAACCACCAACCTTCGGCTTCGGAGGCCGACACTCTATCCAATTGAGCTACGGGCGCGCAACAGTTGTAGTAGCTGTGCCTCGGGCAAGAATCGAACTTGCGACCAAGGGCTTATGAGTCCCCTGCTCTACCGCTGAGCTACCGAGGCATGCGCGCGGCTGCCCGTCATCGCCCCAAGTTCTCGGAGCTTACGCAGGCAGCCGCCGCTTTGATTTCACGCGCTCGGAGGGACTCGAACCCCCGACCTCCAGATTCGTAGTCTGGCATTCTAATCCAGCTGAACTACGAGCGCTCGCGTGGCGGAGAGAGAGGGATTCGAACCCTCGATAGCGCCTTTACAGCACTATAACGGTTTAGCAAACCGCCGCCTTCAGCCAGCTCGGCCATCTCTCCGCACAATTGCATACGGTTTGCTTTTTCTTCGGAAGCACCCTACGAAGCCTCGCGCATTAGAGGACCTTCAAGGCGAGAAAAAGACTTTCTGATTGTGGGATTAGTGCAGCCGCAAACGGTTCCTCGGGGCTTTCCACACCTGTTTTTCGCTCTGTTGAGCTTCATCATCTTTGCGCCCCTTGCGATCGGCCCTTTGTGGCAGCGTCTTATCTACCTCGGGTTAACCTTGGCCATGCTGTTGGCCGTAGTGCGCCTATCCTGGTTCCAACGGTGGGCGCGCCGTTTGATCCTGGCCTTCGTGGTGCTCGCAGTCATCGCGTCCGCGATTAAGGCGTTTACTCCCCACGACCCATTTTCATCGTTTTTATTACTCTTCATGGCGGCAGTATTTGTGATCTTGACCGTGCAGCTTGTGGCAAAAATAACGCACGACAAAGTAGTTAACGCCGACACGCTCTATGGTGCAGCTTGCATTTATTTGCTCATCGGTATCACCTGGGCCCTGGTCTATTCCATTCTCGCTTCAGCGCAACCAGAAACTCTCCGCTTTGCTGACCCGAGGCCGCCCGCGGATGTCGTCGTTGGATGGCCGAATTATTTATATTTTAGTTTTACGACGCTAGCAACAATCGGCTATGGGGATATCACTCCCGCGACACAGCTCGTGCGGTCGGTCGTAATCCTCGAAGCGATATCTGGCGTGTTTTATGTTGCCGTGCTCATCGGGCGGCTGGTCGATTTGTATCACCCGAAAGCCTAGCCGCGTGTTTCGTGCAGGCTCTTGATGATAGAAGCAACAGATTGCGCAGCTTGCGGCCGCGCTAGGTTGCGTGCATCGCGGCGCATGCGTTCTAAGATAGCTGGCGATTGCAAAAGCTTTTCAATAGCTCCGGTGAGCTCTCGCGATCTGTCGACACGGATCCCGACGCCGCGCTCTTGTAGGTATCGGGTGTTTCGTTCTTCTTGCCCTGGAAGCGGGCGCAACATGATCATGGGAAGCTCAGTTGCAAGCGCTTCTGAGCTCGTCAGGCCGCCAGGCTTACTTACTAAGACATCTGCTGCACGCATATAGTCATAAACATTTGGGATGAACCCCGCGACCCTGACGCGATGGTGCAGCGTCTTTGCAACCTCGTTCAAGCGCCGCTCAAGCCCCTTATTCTTGCCTACTACAACGACCGTTTGCACCTTGGTGTCGAGGCGATCGATTGCCAATAGCGCGTTCTCGAGCGGGCCGATCCCCAAACCTCCGCCCATAAGCAGCAGCGTCGTCACATCTGGTGCGACGCCGATAAGCTGACGAGCGCGCCGTTTGCTCGTCGCATTCCCGAAGCGACAATCGATGGGGATGCCGGTCACTACGACGCGACTGTTTTGCACACCACGCGACACGAGGGTTTGGCGCATTGCAGCCGTGCCCACGGCGTAGCGATCGATGTTTCGGTGTATCCAAAATGGATGCACCACAAAATCGGTAACGATTCCGACAACTGACGGGGCGTCGGCAAACTCACGTTTGTATTCAGCCATTACTCCGCACGGAAATGCGTGCGTGCAAACGACGACATCGGGTTGCAACTCTGAAACAAACTGCCGCAAGTTGAGCGCAGTATAGCGGTGTAACCAAGTCTTAAAAGCGGAAATCTTGGTGGCGCGTTCTGCCTGATCATAAGCAAACTTATACAGCTGTGGCAACAGCTTTACGATCCCAATGTAACCATTACTCGCAACGCGATGAAACACGTTAGACGCATAGCGATACGAATCGACGATCTCGCATTGCGCGCGCGGCAGCCGCTCGACCAACGCGGAAGAGACGGCTTGCGCTGCAGCCGTGTGTCCTTCGCCGACGCTTGCAGAAAGGAACAGGACAACCGGAGATGATGCCCGGCTCCTGGCCACCAAACTTGCCTCGACCGCTATTTAGCCATCCTCCTGTGTCGAGCTGCCCGTTTGCTCCAGAAAATCTTCAAGGATCGCTTGTGCCAAAACCTTATCTTTGAGAAGCATACCTGCGTCGTCCGTGACGATAAACTCATCTTCGGACTCACAGTAGCAGACGGCGTAGCGGACCGACGAATCGGAATCCTCAACGATGCCGACGACCTCGAATTCCTGTTCGTCGGTGATTGTCGTGGGAGTCTCCGAAAGCGCGCGCTCCACAACAATGGTATCGGCTATCTCTACCCGATCTGGGCCTACCAGGCGGCCGTTCGGTGTTCGATCTTCGTGATCCATGGTCGCCTCTCTTCTCGCGTGTGCTCACGCTTGCGACTAGTTCAGATATTTACGTTCCGCGGCTTGCTGTTCTTCTAATGTGCGAGAGAATTGGTGCCTGCCGTTTCCTCGATACACGTAGTATAAGTAGTCTACCGTAGCCGGATGGAAGGCGGCAAGCAAAGATTTTCCGCCCGGATTCGCGATCGGCGTCCGCGGTAGCCCGCGGTACCTATACGTGTTGTATGGACTGTTGACTGCGAGATCGTGAAAGGAC
>JBPYDX010000126.1:0-3477 GCA_051986115.1 Candidatus Eremiobacteraceae bacterium | reverse complement strand
CCGCCTAACAACTTGTCGCCGGAGAAGGCAACCAAATCGATGCCGGCTGCGATTTCTTCACCAACAGTGGGCTCATGAGGAAGCCCAAAGCGCTCGAGGTCCGTAAACGCACCCGAGCCTAGATCTTCGAATGAAATCACACCGAGCTCACGCGCCAACTGCGCCACCGTCTTGGCATCGACTTCGGCGGTGAACCCTTCGACACGATAGTTGCTCGGGTGTGTTCGCATAAACAGGGCCGTTTGGGGCGTCCAAGCATTGCGATAATCGAGTGGGTACGTTTTATTGGTCGTACCAACTTCGACAAGCGTGGTCCCACTTTTTTGCAAAACGTCGGGCAGGCGAAATCCACCGCCAATTTCGATAAGTTGCCCGCGGCTCACCACCACCTCACGGTTGCGAGCAAAGGTGTCCAGCACAAGCAGTACAGCTGCAGCGCAATTGTTAACGACGAGCGCCGACTGCGCTCCCGAAAGCTCGCACAACTGCAAAACAACTCGCTCGTAGCGGCTGCCGCGCTTACCTTCGGCAAGATCGTACTCCAAATTGGTGTAACCAGCACCGAGGCGCACCGCTTGTTGCAAAGCTGCATCAGCGAGCGGCGCACGGCCAAAATTTGTATGCAATAAAATGCCGGTGCCATTAATAACCCCGACCAAGCCTGTGGTCTGCGCGCTCGCGAGCCGTCCGAGCACTTGGTTGCGCAACGTGTCCATGTCGAGCGCCCCGGCGCCGGCCTGAATCAACGCTCGCGCACGCTCAAGCACCGCTTGCACGCACGAGCGAATGGTGCCGTGGCCAAGCAGCACCTCGTACGCGCAAATTGCAGGGTCCGTTGTCAGGCGATGAACCGGCGGAAGCTCGCGCAAAGGTTTATCCATAAGGAAAACTATATTTGGCGAACCGGGCTCCAGGTCCGTTGCTAGAGTTGGCGCGCCAGAAAAGCGTTATTTAAGCTGCAGGCGCCAGGTGTTTTTCAACCATTGCTGCCAACTGCTTTTCGGGGACGTAGCCTACGATCCGATCGACAGGGGCACCGGCTTTAAACAAAATGAGCGCTGGAATGCCACTAACTTCATACTGCCCAGCGATGCTCGGGCTGTCGTCCGTGTTGAGCTTCACAACTTTGAGACGGTCTTGGTAGGTTTGGGCAACCTTATCAACGACGGGTGCCACCATCCGGCATGGGCCGCACCATGGCGCCCAAAAATCCACCAGCACCGGGCCAGTGGCTTGCAACACTTCGGTTTGAAAATTGTTGTGGTCTACATTTATCATATCGCTCAACTTCGTGCTCCCTCGGGCGTTGGTAATTATGGCTAGACCCGTTCGGCTTCCTCTGTGCGCTGGCCGATGTTCGTAGCGGCAATGACGTTGTCGCCTTCTTCGAGCTTCATGACACGCACGCCCTGAGCAGAACGTCCGGTCTCGCGGATTTGAAAGACTTTGATACGGATAACGATGCCGTGCGATGAGATCAGCATGATTTCATCGTCCGGTTTCACCAGCAGCTGATCGACGATGTCGCCGTTCTTAGCAGTCCGGTTAAAAGCCTTAATACCTTTGCCGCCGCGGTTGGTCTTGCGGTAAAGATCGATAGGCGTTCGCTTGCCGTAACCTTTATTGGTAATCACCAGCACCTCGCGGCGATCCTTGCCGACAATGTCGAGCGCTTGCACCGTATCTTTGGGGCCAAGACGGACTGCACGAACGCCACGGCTAGAGCGGCCCATCGGTCGTACTGTTTTTTCATCGAAACGAATGGCGTAGCCGGCGCTGGTCGCCAAAAGCAGTTCGGCTTTGCCGTCGGTGAGCACCGTGCTTAGCAACTCGTCGTTAGGCATGAGGCTGATCGCAATTAACCCGGAACGTCGTACATTGCCAAACTCTGCAAGCGCAGTTTTCTTAATGTAGCCGCGCTTGGTCACCATAACCAGATAATCTTCGGTGCCAAGTTTGCGCACGGGCAACACCGTTGTGACGGTCTCGCCGGGCGGCAAGGTCAGCAAATTGACAAGCGCAGTGCCACGTGCCTGGCGCGAGGCGTCAGGGATTTCATGGGTTCGCAAGCGCAGCACGCGACCACGATTGGTAAAGAAGAGGACGTGCTGGTGGGTCGAGGCCGAGAAGAGGTGGCGGACCACGTCTTCTTTTTTGAGCGCCAGGCCCATAACGCCGCGACCACCGCGGTTTTGCGAGCGGAACGTGTCCGCATTGACGCGCTTGATATAGCCGCCGGCGGTGACGGTCACGACGACATCCGTATCTTCGATGAGATCTTCGATCTCGAATTCGCCTTCAGCTTCGACAATCTGCGTGCGTCGCTTGTCGGCGTATTTTTTCTTGAGGCCGACGACTTCGTCTTTAACGACCGCATAGATACGGCGTTCGCTGCGCAGCAATTCTTCCAACCCGGCAATCGTCTTGAGCAGCGCCACGTATTCTTCTTCGATCTTCTGGCGCTCGAGTGCGACAAGGCGCTGCAGGCGTAAATCAAGGATGGCATTGGCCTGGATTTCGGTCAGTTTGAATTTCTTAATCAGGCCATCGCGTGCTTCCTCAGTTGTTTGCGATCCGCGGATCAGTTTGATAATCGCGTCGATGTGGTCGAGCGCAATGCGATATCCTTCGAGGATGTGTGCCCGCTCTTTGGCTTTGCGCAGATCGTATTGTGCGCGCCGCGTAACAACGACTTTGCGATGTTCGATATATGCGTCGAGCATTTGGCGCAGGGTGAGCGTGCGCGGCTGCCCATCGACGAGCGCAACATTGTTGACACCAAATGATGTCTGAAGCGGGGTGTGTTTGTAGAGCTGATTGAGAATGAGCTGCGACTGCGCTTCGCGCTTGAGCTCGATAACCAAGCGCATACCTTTACGGTCGCTCTCATCGCGCAAATCCGCGATGCCATTAACTCTCTTGTTAGTGACGAGCTCGGCGATCGCTTCGATCAGTTTGGTCTTATTGAGTTGGAAAGGAATTGCCGTGACGATGATGGCTTGTCGCCCGCCGCGCAGCTCCTCAAACTCATGCTTGGCGCGCATCATGATCGAGCCTCGGCCGGTGAGATAACTTTGTCGAATGCCCTCGCGGCCTAAGATCAACGCACCGGTAGGAAAGTCAGGTCCGGTGACGATCTTGAGCAATTCTTTGTCTTTGATGTTGCGGTCATCAATGATCGCGGTGATGGCATCGCAGATTTCGCCCAAGTTGTGCGGTGGAATATTGGTTGCCATGCCAACCGCGATGCCCGACGATCCGTTGACTAACAAATTTGGTAATCGCGCTGGCAGTAGCGCTGGCTCGCGCGTCGAGGAGTCGTAGTTGGGAACGAAATCGACCGTTTCTTTATCGATGTCAGCCATCATCTCGTTGGCTATAGTCGCAAGTCGCGATTCGGTGTAGCGCATGGCAGCGGGTGGGTCGCCATCGACCGAGCCGAAATTGCCATGTCCGTTAATAAGCGGATAGCGCAGG
>JBPYDX010000125.1:0-2479 GCA_051986115.1 Candidatus Eremiobacteraceae bacterium | reverse complement strand
TACCCAGTGGTTGTACTGGCTTAGGCGCCCGTACGTGATGTCATCGTAGAGCCGATTTAGCGCAGCACAGACCTTACCGATCTTGCCATCGGCGATCTGTCGATGGTCCACTTCAACAATCCCTGATACACCAACAGCTGTTCCACTGAAGAAGACTTCGTCGGCCAAATACAGCTCACTCCGATCGATACTGCGCTCAACCACTTGCAGACCGAGCTCGGTTATTGCCAACTCCATGATGGTCGTGCGGGTGATGCCTTCGAGGATATTGTCCGTGACTGGCGGCGTGATCACCAGCCCATCGCGAACGATGAAGATGTTCTCTGCGCTGCCCTCCGCAACGTGGCCATCGTGCGTGAGCAAAATCGCTTCATCAAACCCACTTTTCACGGCGTCGCTCTTGGCCAGCGCCGAGCTAACATAGATCCCGGTGAGTTTCGCGCGTGCCGGCGCGCTATTGTCGTCCACGCGGCGCCACGCGGAAATACAGGTGCGTAAACCCCTCGAGGAGTCAATGTATGATTTGTGGGGCAGTGCAACAATGCTCAAATCGTGCTGCACGCTGTGCAAGCGAACGCCGATCTCTTCCGCTGACTTAAAAACAAGCGGCCGAACGTAGACATCTCGGCGAAATTCGTTGCGGCGAATAAGATCGACGGTAATCGAGCTCAGCTGCGCGGCTGTCTCTTCGAGCGGCGACAACAGCAGCTTCGAGGACTGTCGCAGGCGATCGAAGTGCTCTTCCAAACGGAAAATATAAAGCTGTGATTGCTCCTGGTTCCAAAAGCCGCGTATCCCTTCAAAGCAACCGGTGCCATAATTAAGGCCGTGCGCAAGCAGGCCGATCTTGGCATCGCCGTAGCGCACGTATTTGCCATTGTGGTAAACCTGAAGGTCGGCTAGTTCCATTATCTCTTTCTCCTTAAGCGCACTTTAGTGGCGGTACTCACAGCTTGCAAGAGCATTCCGCGCCTCTATGAATATACCATCGCAGGGCCCAAAGCGAACCCGCCACAAGGCCAATGATAGTTGGTTCGAGGGGGCCAGAAGGCAGGACACAACGTCACGCGCTTAGTCGCTTTGGCCCACAAAGTTAGCGTTGCAATCACCCTGACTTTGTGCTACAAAGTAAACGATGGAAGTGAAGCGCGCCCTCGCTGATTTAGCTGAAGTTCGCGACCGCCTTGCCACCGTTCAAGAATTCCGTGGATACTCTGGAATCGCTGCCGCTATTAGCGGGCTGATCGCGGTGATTGCTGGTTTCGTTCAATGGATGATCGCCCCCGCGCCGCGGTCACCTGCGGAAATCAAGGCGTACCTGCTCATTTGGTTCGTTTGTCTGGCGGCGGCGCTCGCGGTCAACTACGGGGCTTTGGCTCTGTGGTATTGGCATAGCGCACGACGCTACGAGCGACGTCAGACGCGAACCATTGGGATCGCCATTATACCTGCGATCGCCTTTGGTGCAGTCTTGAGCCTCGCAATGTTGGTGCACGCAATGGCGGGTCTCTTGCCCGGCATTTGGTATGCGTCGTACGGGATCGGTCTTTTTTCCTCGCGAGCCAACTTGCCGCGGGGTGTTATTTACGTTGCAAGCGCGTTCGGCATCGCTGGTGCAGCGCTGATCCTCACGCCGGACCCAACTCTTCCACTCAACTTCTGGGTTATGCCCTTAGGATTCGGATTTGGACAAATGTTTATTGGATATTTACTCTCGCAAGATAGAAAAACGGAGATCGCTTCATGACGGCACGAAAGACGACGAAGCGCTCGCAACGGACCCGTGGGGATGCACCGTTTGCCTACTCCGGCTTAGAGCGTATCTTTCACGAGCGCGGTCGCCTCGCTGTCTGCACCTGCTTGGTCACGCATCCTGAGGGAATGAGCTTTACCGAACTACAGGAAGCCTGCGGTTTGACCGATGGCAATCTTAGCCGGCATCTGTCGGCTCTGGCTGAGATGGACATCGTAGCTGTTTCAAAAGAGTCAAATGGTAACCGGCCGACGACAATCTGCCGCATCACCAAAAGCGGTCGCACGCGGTTCCTCGCGTACGTCGACGAACTGGAATCAGTGGTACGAGACGTGCACGAGCGCTCCGGCGCGTTGGCTCGGCAAGCAGAGCGTCGATCGATTCCGAGGCTTGTAACGACATGATATCAAGGAATATTCAGCCGCGCCTGGTGTTAGACCCCGCCGGGCCACTTCCACAGCATGTGGCAATTATTATGGACGGGAATCGGCGCTGGTCTCGCGAGCGAAGCTTGCCAATTATTGAAGGCTACCGGCGTGGCATGACAACGTTGCGCGAAACCACGCGGGCGTGTCGCGATTTTGGTATCCCGATCCTCACGGTCTATGGGTTCTCGGAAGAAAATTGGAAGCGCGAAGAGTCGGAAATCTCCCTTCTGTTCGAACTCTGTTGTGCATTTGCGCGCAACGAGCTTGACATGCTGCGCAAAGAGAACGTGAGCGTGCG
>JBPYDX010000124.1:0-5917 GCA_051986115.1 Candidatus Eremiobacteraceae bacterium | reverse complement strand
GGCTGCCGCAGCCGCGTGGGCTCGTAGAGGTAACTGAACGTGTACCTCCCCCGGTCGCAGATCCAGCCATCGTCGATGCTTGTGTTCTCGCGCGTAAACATTCGCATGATCCGTCCGAAGCGCGAGTCAATGCGATAATTACAGCCGACCGAGCATTGCGTGCACACCGAATCAGCATGGCTTAGGTCCCAAGGCCGCGATCGAAATCGATAAGCCTTACTCGTGAGCGCGCCAACCGGACAAATTTCGGTGGTGTTCCCTGAGAAATACGAAGCGTAGTCGCCGCCGTCTTGGGTTCCGATGAGCGAGTGGTGACCGCGGTCGACGACCACAAGGTTACGTTCTTGCGCAATCTCGTCATCAAAACGGGTGCAGCGCCGGCATAGAATGCAGCGCTCCTCATCCAGCACGATGGTTGGGCCGAGATCAACTGCTTTGGGTTTATGAAGTTTCGGTTCGGTGAGCCGGCTCGCTCCCGGACCATAGCTCATCGTAAAGTCTTGCAAATCGCACTCACCACCCTTATCGCAGATGGGGCAGTCGAGCGGGTGATTGAGCAGCAAAAATTCGAGCACCCCGCGTCGTCCTTCAGCGACGCGCGGCGATGTTGTGTGCACGACCATGCCTTCGCTGACTTGGGTGTTGCAAGCGATCTGCAGCTTCGGCATTTTTTCGATTTCGACCAAGCAGATGCGGCACAGCCCAGCCGGGTCCATTTTGGGATGATAGCAATACACAGGGATGTGCGTGCCAATTTGTTTAGCAGCTTCAACGACGAGCGTGCCCTCAGGCACGCTTACCGGATTGCCATCGATTATCAGGTTCACCATCCGGCGGGGCGGTTGAGCAGGACTCATGACGCAGCACTCACCTCAAGGGCTGAGCCGGTCCGAAACGGGCATCCGGCGTCGCGAACATGTGCGGCAAATTCATCCGGAAAACGTTTGAGAACCGATGACAAAAACGGCATAATTGAATCGCCCAGCGGGCACAGATTAGTTCCTGTGATTATATTGTTGATGGTGTTCAAAACTCGCAAATCGTTTTGCGAGCCTTCGCCGGCTTCGAGGCGAGAAACCATGCGGGCAACCCACTGGCCGCCCTCGCGACAGGGCGTGCACTGACCACACGACTCATGTTCGAAGAAGCGCACGAGCGTTTGCGATGCACGCACCATGCACGTCGTATCATCCATCACGACAAAACCGCCAGAACCAAGCATCGTGCGTTTGGCAGCCAACGAATCGAAATCAATGCCGGTATCGAGATCTTCTTCGAAGATGGCAGCCGATGAACCGCCGCCAGGCTGAATCGCTTTGATGCGACGACCTGGAAAGAGGCCGCCACCATAATCGTCGATCAACTCGCGTGCGGGAATACCCATAGGGACCTCATAGTTACCAGGGCGCATGATATGCCCGCTCACGCTGATGATCTTTGGACCAGGACATTTCTCGGGTCCAATCGATGCGAACCACTGCGCTCCGCGTTCGATAATGTGCGGTACGCAGCAAAGCGTTTCGACATTGTTGACGACGGTCGGCATGCCGTACAGGCCTGCGTTAGCGGGAAATGGTGGTTTAAGCCGAGGTTCACCGCGTTTGCCTTCGAGCGACTCGAGCATCGCAGTTTCTTCCCCACAGATGTACGCTCCGGCGCCGCGGTGCATAACGATGTCCATCGAAAAGTCGCTGCCCAAGATTTTGCGTCCGACATACCCTTGCAGCCGCGCCGCCTCGAGGGCTTGCTTAAAAATGCGATAGCCGGTGAGAAACTCTCCGCGTATATAAATGAAGACTAACGCTGCATTGATGGCGTACGCAGAAATGAGCATGCCCTCGATAATCTGAAAGGGCGAGTTCTCTAAAAGCAGATGGTCCTTTGAGGTTCCCGGCTCCGCCTCATCGCAGTTGCAGACCAAATAGCGAGGGCGACCGTCTTTGGGGAGGAAGCTCCACTTTTTCCCCGTTGGAAAACCGGCCCCGCCGCGCCCACGCAAGTTTGAGGCGCTCACTTCACCCGCGACCGCTTCTGGCGTCATTTGACGTACAGCTTTTTCAAGCGAGGCAAAGCCGCCGATTCGCTTGTAATTTTCGATATCGGTGAGATCGAGCTCCCCGATGCCGCGCGTCAAAACCGGTTCGAATGCTGCCATCGTCTATTCCGCCGGCATGCTTACAGCAGGTTCGCTGCGGCGCCATTCGTCCAGCAGGCGATCGAAATCTTGAGGCGTTACGTTGTAGTGAAATTCCAAATTGTGCTGCAGGCACGGCGCGCGATCACAGCCAGCCAAGCATTCCACTTCTTCATAATAGAAGCGGCCATCAGGCGTCGTCTCGCCATTTGCCAAACCAAGGCGCTGGCGAATGTACAGCTGCAATTCATCCGCGCCCCGCAACATGCACGAAAGCGTTCGGCAGACTTGAATCTTGTGTTGTCCTGATGGCTGGCGAAACAGCAGCGTATAAAAAGAAGCAATTGACTCAACCTCGGCCGGCGTAATGCCTGCCATCTCAGCTCCGTCTAGAATCGCTTGCTCGGTAACGTAGCCGTCTTGTGCCTGACAATATTGCAGGAACGGAATAAGCGCCGACTGTGGTTGCGGATATTTGGCCGCAAGCTCGCTTGCGCGGCGCTCTCGCTCCGGCGTCATCGGTCGACGTCTCCAAAAACGGGGTCCATGCTCCCAATGATCGCGACAACGTCGGCGATGAGGTTACCGGGAGCTAGGCGCTTGAGTGCCTGGGTGTGATAGAAAGAAGCTGGACGAAAACGTACGCGCCAAGGTTTGTTGCCCCCGGCGCTGGTCACGTACATCCCCATCTCACCGCGCGGACCCTCAACGGCCTGATAAACATGCCCCTCGGGTACGTTGAAGCCTGACGAAACAAGTTTGAAGTGATGGATAAGCGCCTCCATCGAATGTTGGATTTCCGTTTTGGGAGGCGGCACGATCTTACGATCGTCTATGACAACCGGTCCACCCGGGAAACGCTCGCGTGCCTGTTTGATGATACGCCACGACTCGTTCATCTCGTTCAGGCGCACGACGAAGCGCGCGTAGCAATCGCCGGCCGTTTGCGTGGGTATCTCAAAATCGTAGGTTTCGTAGTCGCAGTACGGGTGTGCCCGCCGTATGTCGTAGGCGACGCCGGTGGCGCGTAGCGGCGGGCCGGTCAGTCCCCAGTCAACTGCCTCGTGCTGGCTGATCTTGCCGATGCCGACAAGACGATCGACGATAATAACATTTTTTTCAACAATCGCGCGCATGTCTTGCAAACGCTGCGGAAAGCGTGCGATAAAATCGTCCATACGCTCGAGGAAACCTTTGGGCACGTCAATTGCCAGGCCGCCGATGCGAAACCACGACTGATGCATGCGTGCGCCCGTGACAAATTCCATGATTGACAGGATACGCTCGCGCATCTCGAACGCATAAAAGAATATTGACTGTGCACCCAAGTCCAAGCAGTGGGTTCCCAGCCACACGAGGTGGCTGGCAATTCTGGTGAGTTCAGCGAACATGACGCGAAGCACGCGGGCGCGTTGCGGTATGATGTCGCTAATACCCAGTAACTCTTCAGCGGCCAAAACGTAGCACAAGCTGTTTGACAGCGGCGCTAAGTAGTCAGCACGATCGACCACGGTAACGGCTTGCTGCCAGAAAAGATTTTCAGTTTGTTTCTCAATGCCGGTGTGCAAAAACCCGATCTCGGGCTGAGCGCTGAGCACCGTCTCGCCGTCGAGTTTGAGCATCACACGCAGCACGCCGTGCGTGCTGGGATGTTGAGGACCCATCGAAAGAACAAGCGTGTCACGCTCATCGCCGGGGACGACTTGCAAGTCGGGATTATTTTCGAAAGCGCTGATATCGGTGGCGCTCATGATTCTTTTAGCGGCGGTATAGTACCGACGCGCCCGCCCGGCACAAAGCGGCGCTCCAACCCGCGCAATGGATAATCTTTGCGCAAGGGATGGCCCTCCCAATCATCCGGATTCAGTATGCGCCGCAGTTCAGGGTGGCCCTCAAAGCGTACGCCAAAGAGGTCGAAAACTTCACGCTCCGGCCAATCAGCGCTGGGCCACAAGTCAGAGAGCGTTGGCACGATTGGATTGCGGTCGTTTGGAAACACTCGCAAGCGAAAACGCTTGCAATCGCGCGCTACGCGCTGCGGTTGGTCGCCCAGTGGAATCGCGGTGAAGATGTACGACACTTCAAAACGCGGGCTTAAGGGATGATGATCGGTCCCGCCCACGTCTAGTAAGTGGTTGAAGCCATGCTCACGCAAGACATGGATGACTGACAGCAAACCGCCAGGCCGCAGTGCGATCTCATCCATATCATTGGCTGCCACCGCTTCAAGAAAATCTTCACCCGCAGCTTGTACAAGCTGCGCAATGAGATCGCTGAGATCAGCGCGATCCGGATGCGGCGTGATAAACTCAGGCATTCTGCGCGAGCACCTGCGCTTTGCTGCCCGCCCGAATCTCACGCCGCAGCTGCATGAGCGCGTAAATTAAGGCGTCAGGACTTGGCGGACAGCCGGGAACGTAGATGTCAACTGGCAAGAACGAATCACACGGAATAATCGCATAGTTATCAAAGACGCCGCCGCTGGATGCACACGCGCCCATGGAGATAACCCACTTCGGGTCAGGCATTTGTTCGTAGAGCTGACGCAAGACGGGTGCCATCTTGTTCGAAACCCGCCCAGAAACAATCATCAAATCGGACTGGCGCGGCGAAGAGCGAAATACCTCGGCTCCAAAGCGCGCCGTATCGTAGCGCGGTGAGACCATGCTCATCATCTCTATAGCGCAGCATGCCAAACCCATCGTCATGGGCCAAATCGCTGACGACTGCGCCCACTTGAGAAACTCGTCAAGCTTGGTGACAACGAATGGTTGGCTTTCACCTAGCGCCACGAGAGACCACCTTTTTTCCAAACGTACGCATAACCAATGCCGAGGATAACGATAAACGTCAGCATTTCGAAAAAGCCAAACATCCCCAGCGATTTCAACTTGACGGCCCATGGGTAAAACGACGCTGTTTCAACATCGAAGACAACAAACAGCATCGCGACGAGATAAAAGCGCACCGGAAACCGCCCGAGCAATTCCGACGTCGGGGGCACGCCGCATTCGTACGATTCAAGCTTTTCGGCCGTCGGCCGCTTCCGTGTAAAAATTCCAGGCGCGATGGAAATCGCTACCGCGACAACGGTCGCGACCACAACATAAACGGCAATCAGGGTCCAGGGTGATGCCGGCAAGCTTGATCCTCAAAAAGTTTGTGAAATTTATCCCAAACTTCGGTTTCGCGCCGCCCGCGGCAAAACCTACGGTCTAGGACCGGTCGCTTTCGAGGAAAGTCAGGCCGTGGTGCGTGGGTGTCAAACCATTTTCTGCGAGCCACTGGTTGTTATAGAGGCGAGACAAGTAACGCCCGCCTCCATCGCACAGTACTGTGACAACCGTGCTTCCCGCGGGTAGCGTTTTCGCGATGCGGGCCGCCGCGGCCACATTCAGTGCGGCGGAGCCTCCCAGCAGCAGGCCTTCTTCGTGTAAGAGAAAGTACGCCATTTCAACCATCGTGCGGTCATCAATAACAATTGCATCGTCGGCCTTGGCCATTCGAAAGTTTTCAGTGATGCGTTTAATGCCAATGCCTTCGGTGGTTGAATCACCCGACGTGTCGAGCGTTCCGCATTTGACAAACGAGTACAACGCTGAACCCATTGGATCCGCGACCACTGTGAGTATAGATGGCTTTCGCTCCTTTAGAGCCGCAGAAACACCGGCGAATGTGCCACCCGTACCGCACGAAGCAACAAACGCGTCGAGACACCCGCCGGATGCTGCCCAAATTTCTGGACCGGTTGTCTCATAGTGGCCGCGCGAGTTCGCTAAATTG
>JBPYDX010000123.1:0-3927 GCA_051986115.1 Candidatus Eremiobacteraceae bacterium | reverse complement strand
TGTGGCCGCTGATCGACTGCATTTCCTTGACCGATGCACCGCCTTGGGCGAGGGCCGTGAGCGCGCTCTTCTTCAAGCCGTGCAGACGGCAATGCTTCGGCAGGCCTGCGGCGTCACACCACTTTCTGAAATCGCCTGTCAACGATTTGTACGAACGTGCCTTGCCTTTTTTGGTCGCGAGGTATGTCAGGTGCGGGAACGGCGCGCACGCATCGATGGCGGCGCGCAGTTCGGCACTAATTGGCACCAGCGTGTTGTTCGAACCCTTGAGCCGTTTAACAAATAACTTGCCATGCGGCGCATTGGGCGTTGCGCGTCGCTCATGCTGCGGACCAAGAGCAACGATCTCGGCACGACGTGCCGCCAACTCAAACGCTAACTCCATCACCAAGCGCGGCACCGAGCCGAGCGGCCAATAGACGCGGTACTGCGCTATCTCCTCCGCAGTTACAGTGGCGTGTCCATCGCTTTCGACCTTGAACCGTTTGGTGCCGATTACCGGATTTTCAGATCGCAGATTGATCTCAATCGCGTGGCAAAACAAAAGCCGAAGTATCTTGCGCAGCTTGTTCGCTGTTTGTTTACTGGCACGTTGAGCCTCGTTATTGAGGATCGCGACGATGTGCTTGTGCTCGAAATCAGAAACGCGGTCATCGCCGAAATTCTTGCGGAAGCGCTCAAGCACGCCGCGCCACGTAGCCTGCGTCGATGAGCGGAGCGTCGGAAAAACAAATTTGTAGTACGATACGATCAACTCATTGATCGATCCTGGCTTGGTCCTGCTGGCACCGATTTCTGTCGTCGTTACCTGTGCCGCGGCGCGTTCAAGCGCAGCCGCATAAGCTGTCATGAACTCCGGCGACCACGGGATGCCTTTTGGGTAGGCGCTGACGCCGCGCAACCGGAAGCGAACGCGGCGGCGCTTGTGCTTGCCGCGACGCTCCTCGATCCAGACGCAATGCTTAGGAAGTCCGGTCTTTGTGCGCAGCATCCTTGAGTACTCGATCCAGTGGGTTTTTCTGCTCGCTCGCGGTGCCCTGACCGGGCGGCGGCAGTTCGAACGAGCCGTCCGGGCGGATGATGATCGTGCGGTTGGGCGCGCCACGCCTCGCGCGCTCAAGCCCCCGTTGTGTCCACGCCTGCCGCCGCTTTCCGGTTCTGGGTAGCTCACCCTTCGGCTTGGTTTGCTTCGCCACGACTGCGTTCCCGTAAAAGTACTTTTGCTGCGTAAAAGCGCCAATATGTATGCTCCCGTTGCAGATATGCGCGCAAGTGGCTGACATTTTGTCAGGTCATAACTCAGCGTCTAAAAAATCCAAAAGCGCAGCATCGTCAGTCATCGACCGACGATGAGTATGACATTTTGTCTTGTGAATTGTCAAATCACGTTACGTAACGGGCTTGTGCGCACGCTTGACCGTCCGCTTTGCCTCCGTGAACTTGCGTTCCATCGCCTTGCGCTTGCGCTTATTGCTCATAGCCTCGATGCGGATTTGAAAGTTAATCGGCTCCCCCTCGATCCAAAGCATCCTTGTTGGAAAGGATACCCACTGCATCAGCGCAGCGCGACGCAGGTCCAGTGGCAGGTCGCTCCCTGCGCACAGGCGCAGCGTAAGCACGTCGTCGCCTCGGCGGCGGCGCGCCGCGACCCTGCCATGCTGTGTCAGCGCAAGCAGGAGCGCGAGAGCGTGCCGCGCAACCTCTCGCTGCTCCCGAGAATGCGAGGCATTTGTCAGGGTGGCGCGGGTAGCCAAGGCATTGCGGCGCTCGCGAAAGCGACGCTGCCGTTCGGCATTGCTCTGAACCACAGCGAATTCCTCCAGCTGCGCAACAGCCGTTACGTAACGAAGGGACTTTTGTCAAGCAGCTAATCAACCGATGATCGACGCGGCGAATGCGCCTTCGTTCCGGGGTTTCGCAGCGGAGTGGCGAAGGGCAGCGAAAGGTGGCATGTTTCTCTGCAACTCGAAGCGAGGCAATTGCACAATCCGTATATTTCTAAACCATGAGATCAGACCAATACGAGCATCCGCTTTTTCGAAACAGCCCCGAGCCAAACGCGCCGTTGTGGCGGTACCTGAGTTTTGCAAAGCTAGCTTCATTGCTGCATCAAGCCTGTTTACATTTTACCCGAGTCGACCAATTCGATGATCATTTTGAAGGCGCCTGGCCGAAGCGAGATATTGAACTCCTAATACAGGGTGGGGGCGGAGGCAGAATCCTTTACCTCACAGAAATAATGAGAGATCGAGCAGCCGCTTCGTGTTGGGTCGAAGCGTCATACGAGTCTGCCGCGATGTGGCGCCTCTACGCACCAGGCGGCGAGGGCGTTGCTATCACAACTAGCTTCCGCAACCTTTGCGATTTAGTGGAGACAGTTGACGAAAACACATTTTCGTTGGCTGGAGCCAGTCGCGTTAGGTATGTGGATCATTTTAACATGGGCCTTATTGGAGAACTTGGAACCGGCGATCAGCCGCCAAACAGCCTTCTTCCCTTCATGCTTAAAAATGTCAGCTACGAACATGAAAAAGAAGTCAGAGCGTTACTCGTGGCTGGGAAAGGAATTGAACTCAGCAGCACGGGTGTCGACTTGCGGTTAGAAAATTTAGATAACTTCATCCATGAAATTATCACCAATCCCTTCTGTGAACGTTGGTTCACGGAAGCCCTTGAATCTCTACTTGATCGTTACGGATTGAAAGCGAAGCTTCGATCGTCAGCACTGTCTAGGAATGCGTTCTACAAAGAGCACCTTTTGAAGCCGGCCTGAGCAGTAGCGAGCGAGCCATCCGTCCGTCAGTGCGCAGCGGTCAGCCCGGCAAGCTCAGGCATGGCCGCGTTCAGCTTCTCCCGCACGCGAGTATCGTGGCGACAAACCACACCCAGCAGGCGCATCCAGACGTGATCAAACCACAACTCGGGCGGTTGCACCACGGCAAGGTCGAGGTCTGGCGGCTCGGCGTTGTGCTTCCACGCCAATTGGAAAAGAAGGCACTGCGGGTCCAGCTTGTACCTCACGCCGCTGTCCGCCAATAGCGCCTTGGCCGCGTCGAAGTTCTGCACATCGACGGCGAAGCAATCGATCCTCTTGGGCATTTTGCCGTCCGCTTGCTTCTCAAGCAGCAAAACGTCGCCGACTCTGACTGATCGGTAATTGCGAATGCTGCCATCCTCGTCAATCAGTGCGGTGTCAGTGCCGAGGCGTTTCAAAACTTTCAGCGCCAGAATGCCAAGCAAAGTAGCCTGTCGTTCGTGCAATTCGGTCATCTGCTGCCACCGTTTGTCCGGTTGGTTGGCGTCGTTACCTGATCCTGAGCAACCGCGCGGCGTTACAACATGGAAGGGGCTATTGGCTCCAGGCCAACGACCTCACTGCGGCTAGTGGGCTGTCGGCTCGTCGTCCTTCTTCTGAGCCGTCAACGCCGCCCCGTTCGTCGGCGTCGGCTCGTTGGCCTCCTCGTCTGTGGGCTGATGTTCAAGCATACGCAACTCGCGGCGAAGCCGCTCGGCGCGGGCGGCAGGTGGCTCGCTGGCGACGAGCTGCTCGAGCACGCGCTCAATGCGGTCGGTCGATGTCTCGCGGCGCGGCGTATTCTCGGCGAACACCCGCACGACGGTTTCCTGCGGCGGCCGCAATGCCAAGAGTATCGCCCGCCGCGACATCGCCGCCTGATACGCCGCCACGAAAGCCTTGGATTTCACCTCCAGTGCTCGCGGCCGCAGCGCCTCGATCAGCTCATCGTTCCGTGCCAGCAGGAGCGCGTATTCGCGCTCGCGCAATTGCGGGCCGATAAGGCCCTCAACCCATCGGTCAAGCACCGCATCGACAGCCGCCTCGGTCATCTTCTCTTGGTCGGCAATCCGCCGCACACTCCGGCCGGCCGTCCGGGCGCGAATGATGCGCTCGGCCTGGGCGGCCGCAGC
>JBPYDX010000122.1:0-5216 GCA_051986115.1 Candidatus Eremiobacteraceae bacterium | reverse complement strand
TGCTGACGATCTCGACCTTCCCTTACAGGTTGAGCGCAATGTCATGCATTGGTTTCAACCGAGGGCGCAAGTCGAGCTTTTTGGTCCCGACCACCTGCCAATTTACATTGTTGACCGTCAGCAGCGTTTTATGTTGTATGGATTCCCACAGGTTGGCGGCGCAGGCATCAAAGCTGCCTTCCATCACTCTGACGTCTACACGACGCCGCAGCAACTCGATCGTGCAGTGAAGCAGGATGAAATTGAATTAGTGCAAGCAGCTCTGGCTCAGTGGTTGCCTGCTGGCGCGGGCACCCATCTTGCTTCCGTCGTTTGCATGTACACTCTAACGCCCGATTTACATTTTATCATCGGTCGTCATCCCTACGAGCCAAATGTGTTCATTGCCGGAGGCTTTTCAGGTCACGGTTTCAAGTTTTGCAGCGTTGTTGGCGAAGTGCTGGCCGATCTGGCAACTGACGGTAGCACAAAACTTCCTATTGAAATTTTTTCGCCTACGCGCTTTTCAAAAACAAAAGAGCCTGGTTAACCCAGGCTCTTGTTTGCTGTTGTTAGAGGCTAGTATGCGCGCTGCTTTTGGAAGCAGTCGCGGCAATAGACCGGCTTGTCGCCGCGTGGCTGAAACGGAACCTCGGCAGGCCCGCCGCACGCGCTGCACGTGGTGCTGAACATCTGGCGTTGACCACCACCGCCGTAACCCCGACGCTCACCGCCACCCGCTGCGCGGCTGGCCTTGCGAGCCTGACGGCAGTCCGGGCAACGGTTGGGCTTATTTTGAAAACCCTTTTGTGCGTAGAATTCTTGTTCGCCGGCTGTAAATGTAAATTGCGCGCCGCAATCGACGCACGAAAGTAATTGGTCGGTATACACGTGTTGTTTGACTCCTCTGCGCTTCCCAGCGGCTTACGGCCGTTCTCTTTCGTCAGCGCTTCTTACTATGGTGTAAACGGTTCGGGTTATGGGGTGCTGACGATCGCGGAGAGGAGATTGAAGGAATCCAACTTCTACTTCCAGCCAATACGTTTTCCGCCACAGACCAAACCAACGCCAATCATAACACTCTTTTGGAGCGCAAAGCAAGGCACGAAGCCTGTTTTGATGCAGCCCACCGAACAAAATCACCGGAAAATAGGGGTTTGCAGCCTTAATAATTGCAAAAAGTCGTTGTTTTGCGGCTTGCGGCGCCAACCATCGCTTAATAGCGCGTTAGCGTTGGGTCAACGTCATCGATCCATGCATGGATGCCACCAAGGAGGTCGCGCGCTTGCTTGAAGCCGGCCTCGCGCAATAACTGTACCGCCCGAGCACTGCGTCCACCAGTGCGACAGTACACGATGATTTCCTTATCCTTAGGGAGTTCACTGAGGCGCTGCTCAAGCTCGCCGATCGGGATCTCGAGTGTATGAGGGAGGCTTGCAATTTCGCGCTCCACCGGTTCGCGAACGTCAAGAACCTCGATTGGCTCGCCGCGATCGAGTTTTGCACGCAAGGTGCGCGCAGTGATTGCTTCGTCACCTTCCACACTGGGCGGTGCTGTGGCGCAGAATACTTCCTCGTCTCTTAGTTCCTTGATCGTTGGATTTGGACCACAGACTGCACACGCTTCATTTTTGGCGATGTTAAGCGAGGCAAAGCGCATTTCAAGTGCGTCAAAGATAAGCAAGCGGCCGATGAGCGGTTCGCCGACTCCTGTCACGTGTTTGATAGCCTCGGTCGCTTGAATCAACCCCACGATGCCCGGCAAAATTCCCAGGACGCCACCTTCGGCGCACGAGGGAACCGTACCGGGTTCGGGAGGTTGAGGAAACAGGCAACGATAGCAAGGCCCGCGCCGCGCGTCGAAGACCGATGCTTGACCTTCAAAACGGTATACCGAGCCATACACATTCGGTTTGCCTTGGAACACGCATGCGTCATTAACAAGAAAACGGGTTGAGAAATTATCGCTGCCGTCAACGACTACGTCGTATTGTGCAATGAGCGAAAGCGCGTTGTTCGCGGTTAACCGAAAAGGATACGTCGTGACGCATACATTGGGATTTAGATCGGCGATGCGCTGCGCCGCACTTTCTACCTTGGGTTTCCCCAAGAAGGCTCCGCCGTGGATAACTTGACGTTGCAGATTCGTCGCGTCGACAACGTCGTCGTCAACAATTCCGAGCTTGCCTACTCCGGCGGCCGCAAGATACAGTCCCAAAGGCGAGCCGAGACCGCCTGCACCAACCAGGAGCATGCTCGCGGCCTTAAGTTTGCGTTGACCGCTTAGACCTATTTCGGGCAGCGTGAGGTGACGGCTGTAGCGCTGCAGCTCGTCGCGCGAAAGATCTGCCAAAACATCCATACGGTATCACTTCGCCAAACGAGCTGCTCTCGACTTCAGCTTTCGTTAGGGACTGCGATCTTCGATCACGCGATAAATAAGCGCTGCGATAAGACCACCCAGCAGCGGCGCAACGATGAACAGCCACAATTGCGACAGCGCCCAGCCTCCGGCGTAGATGGCGGGCCCAAGACTGCGGGCCGGATTGATTGACGCGTTGGTGATGGGAATAGCAACAAAGTTAGCGATTGCCAGTGCGATACCAATTGGGATGCCTGCAAAGCCAAACGGCACTTTCGCAGATGTCGACCCAATCACGGTGAAGACGAGGATGAACGTGCAGATCACTTCAGCGACAAACCCCGCTGCCAGGTTATAGCCTCCGGGAGAATGATCGCCAAAGCCGTTGGCGACCATCTGGGCTGCGGCATTCGAGGTCATCGATGAGGAGCCGATGATGATGGTCGCTAAAAACCCAAAGCCGCAGATGCCGCCCAAAAACTGTGCAATCCAATATGGAATAACGTCCGAGCCTTTCATGCGTCCAGCAACTGCTGCACCGAGCGTGACCGCTGGATTGATGTGACATCCCGAGATGGGGCCTATAGCATAGGCAAGTGCGAGCAACGCAAAGCCAAACGCCAGCGAGATGCCAAGTGCTCCCACCGATTTCCCATCAAAAATAGCAGTGCCCAAGCCAACGAAGACGAGCAACAATGTGCCTATGAATTCTGCAACGTACTTATTCATGCGTATCTCCTTAGGGTGACGCGCAAAGAACAACTTTGGCGCCGGATTAGTCGCAGGCGAAGACATTCCTCGCAAGCCACCAAAGGGCCGCCGCCCATCCTTCTAACATTCTAGTAGTGATGAAAGAAGAACGCACACCGGACGCGCTCGATTTGCGGCACATCGGGCGCATGTACGACAAAGAAATGCCGATCGAACAAGCGGGCATGGAGCTCTCAAAGCCTGGATTGCCCGACTTACGCCGCCGCAAGCACACGGTTGCGTTGCCCGATCCAGAGGACAAACAACCAGAGAATCCGCCGCCAACTGAAATATAGTTTTGCTACCCGCGAGTTGGGCGTTCAATGATAAGCTCGTTACTCGGCTCAAATCCCATCGACAAATAAATCGCTCGTGCGTTGTCGGCTGCGTGCAAGCGCACAAACCGGCAGCCAGCCGACCATAACCATTCAAGTGCGGCTTGGGTCACCGCGCGTGCGAGCCCACGCCTGCGCCATTGCGGCATGACGTAAACGCCCGCGATGTAGCCTGCGCGCCGGTTAATGCAGATCTCGCTCGGATAGCCATCTAAAAGGAAACCCGCCGCGCTCGCGACGACACGGTCGCCATCGCAGGCGAAAAACCAGCGCAACTCATCAGCTTCGTGTCTGCGGCGAAAGTACTCAACGGAACGCTTCTTCCAATCCGGCGCGAGGTCAGAATCTGCCATTTCGAGCTCGCGTCTCATCGCAACCCAGAATTCGCTTGCGGTGTCAAACTCACTCGGTTGGGCAGCTCGAATTGTGATCGTAGTTTGCGCCAAAGCATCCTCCGTAGCAGTCGTGCCAGGGTTGGTCTGTACGAACCGCCGAAGCAATGGTACGCCTTTTCTTCGTGCCCATCATCCCTAGTGGAGATTCCCATGGCCACCGTGCTCACAAAGCCGTCTGAGTTTGTTAACGAGCCTATCCGCAACTTTCAATCGCCTGACCAACAGCAAGCGCTTCAAGCCGCGATTGCGCAGCTGCGCGCCGCCCCAAAAGATTATGATTTGATTATCGGGGGCAAGCGCGTGCCAGGTGAAAAACTATTTGCATCAATTAATCCAGCGCACCCCATTGAGATCGTCGGACGCGTCGCATCCGCAACAACCCACCAAGCGCGCCAGGCAATTGAAGCTGCAAAACGAGCATTTCCAAGCTGGTCGCAAGTCTCACCACAGGAGCGAGCTCAGCTGCTTTTCAACGCAGCGGAAGCTGTGCGAAAGCGGCGCGATGAGTTTGACGCACTGCTTGTCCTAGAAGTTGGTAAAAGCTGGCCAGAGGCTGATGGCGACGTCGCTGAGGGAATTGATTTTCTGGAGTATTATGGTCGCGAAATGCTTCGCTATGCTCAAGGCAAGCCACTGACCAAGTTGGCGGGCGAAGAAAATGAGATGCATTACATACCGATGGGTGTCGGTATCGTCATCCCGCCTTGGAATTTTGCCTTCGCTATTATGGCGGGGATGACGTCGGCGGCTATCGTCACCGGCAATACTGTCGTACTTAAGCCATCAAGTGACTCGCCGGTGATTGCCGCGCGCTTTGTCGAGCTGCTCGAGTCCTGCGGCATGCCGGCGGGCGTGGTTAATCTCATCACAGGATCAGGTGGAGCCATCGGCGACGCGCTCGTCAGCGACCCGTCTGTGCGATTTATTTCGTTTACCGGTAGTAAAGAAGTTGGCTTGCATATCAACCGGCTTGCAGCCGATGTGCAGGCTGGACAACACTGGATCAAGCGTGTGGTGGCTGAGATGGGCGGCAAAGATGGAATCGTTGTTTCCTCAGACGCGGACATCACCCGCGCCGTAGAGGACGTGACCGCCTCTGCTTTCGGTTTCCAAGGACAAAAATGCTCAGCGTGCTCGCGCGCCATTGTTGAGGCACCCGTCTACGACGACTTCGTGCGCCGGCTCGCGCAGCGAGTCGAAAAAGTGAGCGTCGGCGACCCGGCTAATCAGGCAAACTACATGGGCCCAGTGATCAACGAGCGCTCTCGGGATAAGATCCAAGACTACATTAACATTGGGAAGAATGAAGGTACGCTTTTAGCCGGCGGCGAGCGAGCTTCCGACGAAGGCTATTTCCTCGAGCCGACAGTGTTTATCGACGTAGCGCCGGCAGCG
>JBPYDX010000121.1:0-7975 GCA_051986115.1 Candidatus Eremiobacteraceae bacterium | reverse complement strand
GTGGAAAATATGTCTACGGATCGGCGAACACCATCCATTGGGCATACACCATTCATGGCGATAGAATCACCGAAATAGCTGTTAGCGACGGGACGTTGTAACCAAAAAAGGAAAGAGCGCGAAACTTCCATCCTGGTCCGCGCTCCTCACCTGTGTAATTGACATCTGTGCGGTCTACTAGTCAGCGCTAGTTGAGAAGGTGAGCCATCTCACACGAAGCGACAATTTCCAGCAAGCAAGCTTTTACGGTGCTCGCGCCCCCTTGGCGGCGAGTTGCAGCAACACTGTTCGATGTAGTCTTGACCCTTGTTGTCTTTGGATCTCTATTCAACTTTAATATTTCGAGCCAATACTTTCCAACGCACTCTGTTTATCAGCTCGCTCATCCAAAGAATGGCATCATTAACTTGTGCGCGATTATTGCCTATTTTACGCTCCTTGAAGGCGCGTTTGGGGCTACGCTTGGAAAGTGGCTGTTTCGGGAGCGCGTTGTCGATACACACGTTGCAAAGATAGGGTTCGGCCGCGCACTTGTACGCAGCGTTGTCAAACCTTTGGACATCTTTACCATTGGTTTACCTTTGCTCTTACTGTCGCCACGCAACCAGTCTATCGGCGATCGTCTGGCCGGAACAGTTGTTGCGCGCAGTGACTCTCTACGTACGGGGAGCGAAGTTGCGGCGGCAGCGATTACCCCGCTGCGCAAGGTTGTAGCCTTTTGTTTTCTTGCGCTTGCGCTTTGGACGATAGGGTTGAGCGTTCGCGGCTGGACCAATGTCTACCAAGTCACGAAAGTTGCGCAGAGATCGGTTGATCTCATGAAAGAGGGCTATCGGTTGCGCACTATGGAGACGCTGTATTCGTCAGGATCAGCTGAGCTGCATCGCCACCAAACGCTTGCGCAGTTTCAAGCAACATTCTTGAACCTGCCTGCCCAGCTTGCATTTACCTCGCTCGGCACGCTCACGTTTTCGCGTTGGACGTTTCAAGGGCGCGTTGCAGCAGCCGATGCGTTTGATGAGAGCGGCAATACGTGTACCGTGGTGGTCGTACGAGATCCTAGCGGCTGGAAATTCCAAGCGCTGCGTCTTGGTTCTCAAGACTAGGCAGCACAGGTTGCCTTTATGTGCCTGCGCCGCCTCCGATTCGCCAGACAAACTTTGTGATGAATCGATTGAGCGTGGCGGTAGCGTTTGGGCTTCCCCAGTTCAAGAATAGTTCGCTACCGCTTTGAAACCTTGCATGAAACCCAGCGGCGAAGTTGAGTCCGGGAGTAGCAAAGCCGCCAGTTCCGTTGATCGAGCGCAAGGCAAAGGTTACGCTGGTTTCCGGTCCAAACGACTCGCCTATTCCAAGGCTGCGCAGGATCTGGCCGTTGACGCCGATCGCATCGGATCGTTGATGCGCGCCCGCATACACAGCTTGAAGGTTGAAGTGCGGCCCGAGTGGGCTGGTTGAGCTGATGTTAAATTGCTGCAGATAGTAATTTGAAAATGGTCCTTCGCTGAAGCTTGCATCAAACGGCGTCGGAGTCCCGTCGCGATACCCGAGGGTGATCTGCGACGTATGGAAAGGCTCATTGATGCCGCCCGTCAGCGTTGGATCGTCAAGCGAACTGGTTTGCTGCTGCAGTGTGATGTGAACGAGATCGCGAGTAGTAAAATCCGTTGTCGCAAAAAAGTCAGCTGCCTTCACCTGACCGGTACGCGTCAAGAAGCGGTCCACGGTCGCAAAACCGTTCCACGATTTAAGGCCAGGCGACGAGGTGGTAAAATCCGCGACGTAAACGGGCCCTCGTGCATCTGCATAGTTCGTGAAACCGTCGAGTGGACCATAGTTTGGACTGATATCGGAGTAGTCCGCCAACACTTCATAGTTTGGTTTGTGAACGTCAAGCGCTTCGACGCGCGTGTAGGCGAACGTCTGATCAGGGTTAGCAACGAAAGCGCTCTGCTCGAGTGTCTGATCGTAAATCCACACAAGACCGCTTGAGAGATTGCGACCTTCGACACCGAACTCTTCCGTGCTATCGTTGCCGACATCCGCGTGATGTGCTAAGACACCGTCGATCCAGTACAAGAAGGTTCGATCCGAGAGCGCGTGCTGGTAGCCAAAAGCTTGATCGTCAAGTGCCTGATTGTCTCCGGTCAATCCGCGTAGTTGCAGCACGCCCAGTCCCTGATTCCCATACGTCCCTTCTACTTTGAAGCCGCGATCAAACGTTCCAATGCTCGGGGAGTAAAACACTTGATTGGGTGCGCTGACTTGGCTGCCGGCGCTCAAATGTATGTTGGGGTTTAAAAAGTTGGCGCCTTGCGCAAAGAAAGGCCTATATTCAGTGAGGTTGCGCGGGAATTCTTGCGGAGCGATCGTTTGCTGATCGACTTCGACGTTAGAGAAGTCCGGGTCGAGCGTTCCGACCAGTGCCATCGTGCCGGTAAACGGCACGACGAAATCCACGCCGTAATTGCGGACGGGCTGTGGCGCAAAGGTGTTGTTTGCCTGCTGGAAGATGTTGCGGTCTTGTCCAACGCTCGACAGGCCATAAATCTCGGCACGCGGCGGCGGTTTGGCCGCAGTCTTCGGGAGGTCGAGGTTGGTGAGCGCCGGCCAAAAACGTGCATCGGTAAAAAATGGGTAGGTTGGCGGCTGCGCATCTTGCATGACGCCATCGTACGCCCACGTGTAGTGTTCACCAACACCTGCGACGATGCGAATGAAGTTAAAGCGCCACGTACGGTTAACGCCGCCCGCCGCGCGCAAATCTTTGAGTGGAATGATCAGCAGTGCGTTCCAACTTGATCCGTTGACAGCGGTCTTGGCTTCCCAAGTAGGAGCGTAACGAGTGGACTCCGCCGACTGTTGATAACGAACACCGCGTGGAGTCGCCTCAAAAAAGTATACGTTACTGCCGGCGCCGCTTGTGTCGATGCCGACACCGACCGCGTCGTCTTGGCCAAAGCCGATGTTGTTGGTTGTTTGCGAAGCGCGAATCGGCACGCCATCTTGATTCGCTTTAAAGGCAACATAGACGTTTGTGTTGTCATACAGCAAGTACGCGGTAGTGGATAGCGGTGCGGGCCTGCGCGTTGTGATGTCGACAAATCCCGTCGCCGTGACTGCCTTTTGCCAAACAGGATCCGCAAGCGTTGCGTCCAGCGGCGGGTCCTGGGTCAGCTTGACTGCTTGAAACGATTGCGAACGAGTAACCGAGGCCGCCGCCGTGTGCGGAAGAACGATGAGGACAAAAACAACGAGGACGAGTGTCGGTTTCCAGTGTGGCTTGCGCATCGCGGGCAGGGTTCATTCCTAACAGATGTACGGCTTTACCCGCTAGTCTGAAAACAAAAAACTTCGTTCGCTCGGTAGCTGGCAGCCTCGTGGCACTTGGCCCGCGCTAGCGTCGCGGGAGAACGATTTTACCGATACTGGTGCCTCTTGTGTACCACAGGTTCCCGTCTGGCCCGGCAGCCAGTGAGGTAACCGGTTGCGAGAAAGTGGGATTCGGTGAGGCAAATGGGAGCGCAAAAACGCTGACTTGGCAGGAAGCACTGACGCGGGCGATGTTTGGTTGGGTCGAGGCACAAGCAGAAACCAAAATGCGCCGTCAGGACCTAGTGTGATCGGCGTTTCATTGCTCAACAAGTTGAGCGTTGTAAGCGGTGCAGCCAAACTGCCGCCTGTCGTACTTGCTCCAACTTGACTAACTACAATAAACCGGTTGATCCGCTCGCGATTCGCAAGGGCCCATTCACCGTTAGACCGGCGCCTAAGTAATAGGAGTTGACCGTACCTGCAGTTGTCGACGAGACGAGGTAACCTTGCGGATCCGCCTACGCGCAGATTTACTAGAACGTAGGTGCTTGTCCCCGAGATAATGATCGCTGCGGATTGCGCGCCACTCGAGTTGAAAAATGGCTTGCGCTGCCACTTCCAGTGCTGGCGCACGGAGGCAGCGGGAGTCGGGGGAACGACAAACGTAAAGCTCGCCGTTCCTGAGAGTGCCTGCGAAGGAAACGGGGCGTTAACGCTGCCCGCGCCGCCACCGCCACAACCCGACGAGAGGACCAGTACGACGACCGGGGCTGCCATAAGAAAAGGCCAGGCGCGACAAAAAGAAAGACTGCGTGCCAAGATTAACGCGCAATTAATGGACGGAACAAAGCTCGTGCATATTGAGGTTGGCTACCGCAACTTCCTACGGCTAGATTAGCCAACGCCGGTGTCGAATTGAGTTTAGACGCACATGATTGAGACCCAAGAGCAGCAACTGCACTTTGACCCGCTCGTGCAAGCGTGGTTTCAATCCAAGTTCGGGGAGCCGACCGCGCCGCAGCTGGCCGGTTGGCCCCTCATTAATTCTGGGAAAGATGTGCTCATTTCTGCGCCGACCGGCTCAGGAAAGACGCTCGCTGCGTTCTTATCCGCCGTCGATAAAATCGTTCGAGAGGCACGCGGCGGTCTTCCCGATGAGATGCAAGTGCTCTACGTGTCGCCGCTCAAGGCCCTCGTCAACGACGTTCAAAAAAACTTGGAGCAGCCGCTGTCCGAAATCACCGAACTCGCGCGCGCTCAAAACGTAGAGCTCTCACCCATTCGTGTCTCCTTGCGCACGGGCGATACGGCAGCCCACGAGCGCGCCCGCATGCTCACCAAAGCGCCGCACATCTTGGTGACGACGCCCGAGTCGCTCTTCATCTTATTGACCGCACAGCGCTCGCGTGAGCTGTTCCGAACAGTCTCTACAGTCATTGTGGATGAAATACACGCGATGGTCGCCAGCAAGCGTGGTCCTCACCTTGCTCTCTCGTTGGCGCGGTTGGATCGTCTCGTGGCGCAGGCGGGCAGGCCGCGACCGCAACGCATTGGGCTTTCTGCCACGGTAAAGCCGGTGGACGAAGTTGCACAATTTCTTGGGGGCGGCCGTCAGCCCGAAATCGTCAACGTTGGTCATCGCAGGGCTATGGATTTATCGGTGTGGGTTCCACGCGATGAGCTTGGATCGGTCGCGTCAAGCGAAATGTGGCAAGAGATTTACGATCACCTTGCCGAGCTAATCCGCGCGCATCGCACCACACTCATTTTTGTCAGTACGCGCCGGCTTTCGGAAAGGGTTGCCCACAATTTGATCCAGCGCTTGGGTGAAGGGCAAGTCATGCCGCATCACGGCAGCTTGTCGAGGCGCTTACGCTTTGAGACCGAATCCAAGTTAAAGAGTGGCGAGCTGCGAGCAGTTGTTGCCACAGCTTCACTAGAGCTAGGCATCGATATTGGTTCGGTAGACTTAGCGGTGCAGCTGGGCTCGCCTCGATCGATTGCGGCTGCCTTACAACGCGTCGGTCGCTCCGGGCACTGGGTGGGCGCAACGCCAAAGGGCGTGCTTGTGGCGACAACGCGCGACGAATTGGTTGAGTGTGCGGCGGTCGTGCGCGCGATTCGCACTGGCGCCCTAGACCGCACCGAACTGTGTGAAACACCGCTTGATATTTTAGCCCAGCAGATTGTCGCCGCGACTGCCGGCGACGATTGGAATGAAGACGATCTCTTCGCTACGATTCGATCCGCCTATCCGTATCGCGCGCTTGAGCGAGCAGATTTTGATGCGGTCGTGGGCATGCTTTCCGAAGGGGTTGCAACCTCTCGGGGCCGAGCCGGTGCATTCGTACACCATGATCAGGTGAACCACCGCTTGCGCGGAAGGCGTGGTGCCCGTCTTGCGGCGATCACCGGAGGCGGCGCGATTCCCGACGCAACCACGTACGCGGTTGTAGCGGAGCCAGATAACACTGTCGTTGGCAGCGTTGACGAAGACTTTGCCGTCGAGAGCATGTCCGGAGATATTTTTCTGCTGGGAACGAACTCGTGGCGGATTCGCCGTATCGAGCAAGGCCGCGTTCGCGTTGACGATGCACATGGCGAGCCGCCTTCGATCCCGTTTTGGAATGGGGAAGCGCCCGGCCGGACCCTCGAGCTCTCGCAAGAAGTTTCGCAGCTGCGCACTCGCATCGCTGAATTTAGCGATCGGGCACAAGCAGTCGAAAATTTGCAACGCGAGTGCGGTGTCGACCGCCTGGGTGCAGAGCAGATCGTTGACTACATTGCGGCTGGAAAATCAATTTTGGGCGTTGTGCCGAGCCAAACGACGGTGGTCGCGGAGCGGTTCTTTGATGAATCGGGAGGCATGCAACTGGTAGTGCACGCGCCGTTTGGCGCGCGGATCAATCGGGCGTGGGGGTTGGCGCTGCGCAAACGCTTTTGCCGCTCATTCAATTTGGAGCTGCAAGCGGCGGCAACGGATAATGGATTGATCATCTCGCTCTCGGAACAACATGCGTTTCCGTTGGAGATCATTTTTGAATTTCTCAAAGCCACTACGGTCAAGGACGTGCTCACGCAGGCGATGCTTCCGTCACCCTTGTTTACGGCACGTTGGCGCTGGAACGCACAGCGGTCGCTTGCGATCGCACGTTTTCTGGGCGGCAAAAAAGTTCCGGCACCGATCCAACGCATGAAAGCGGACGACCTCATGGCTGCGGTGTTTCCAGATCAAGCCGCGTGTCCAGAAAACTTGAGCGGTGAGGTCCGCATTCCCGATCATCCGCTCGTCAACGAAACTGTTGCTAACGCCTTGTACGAGGCGATGGATCTTCGCGGATTGCAAACCGTGTTGCGAGGAATTGAAGATCACTCCATTCGCACAGTGGCGGTTGACACCGCTGAGCCTTCGGTCTTTTCACACGAAATCGTCAACGCCAATCCTTTCGCCTTTTTGGATGACGCGCCACTTGAAGAACGCCGAGCTCGCGCGGTGCAGTTACGCTCGACCTTGCGTACCGACGTCTCCGAGGGAGTGGGAATTTTAGATCCGGATGCAATCGCGCAAGTCGCAGCCGATTGCTGGCCCCAGGTTCGAGACCCAGACGAACTTCACGACACGTTGCTGTCGCTCGTCGCGCTTGCGCCGGTCCCACAGTGGCAGCCGTTTTTTGACGAGCTCACCAGCGCTGGGCGTGCAACACTTGCGTCGCTACCGGCGGCAGACAGCCACTCCGCTGTTTTTTGGGTCGCAGCCGAAAAGCTCGACGTTTTTGCGGCAGTGCACGCGGACACGTTGCTTCAACCCGCGATCAACGCGCTTTCCCTAGAGCAAAAACCGGAAAGCGCCGAAGCTGCAATGGCGGAGATCGTTCGCGGCTGGCTCGAGTCAACTGGTCCCCAAACTGTTGGTGCTCTTGCCGAGCGATTCGCTGTCTCAACCGGACTGGTCGAGTCTGCACTTGCGATGCTCGAACACGAGGGTCAGGTTTTACGCGGCAACTTCACCCATAACCCCGGTGGTCATATTGAATGGTGCAACCGGCGCGTGCTGGCGCGGATTCATCGCCTTACGCTTGGCCGATTGCGACGTGAGATCGAACCAGTTTCTAGTGCACAACACGAAGAATTCTTGAAGCGCTGGCAACACCTCGCTCGAGGAACGCAATTGCACGGTGTTGATGGAACGTTGCAAGTCATAAAGCAACTGCAAGCCCTGGAGTTTCCTGCACAAGATTGGGAGCGCAGTGTTCTTGCAGCGAGAGTGTCTCGTTACAGACCTGAATACTTAGACAAACTGTGCGCATCTGGAGAGGTGATGTGGGGCAGAATATCTGCCCACCCCGCTTTTGAGGCATCGCAAGGAGCGCGTAGTCGACGGATTCGGCCGACAAGGGTTGCGCCGATTGCACTCTTCCTGCGCGAGAACGCCGACTGGCTTCTGCACGAGCATGGTGATTCGACAAGCGCCTTATCGCCGGCTGCGCGAGATGTCTTCAAGGCGCTGCAAGACAACGGAGCCTCGTTCTTTTTGCAGCTTGTCAACGCCACGCGGCGCCTGGCAAGTGAAGTCGAAGATGCTTTGTGGGAGCTTGTGGCAGCAGGCTTGGTCACCGCGGACGGTTTCGACAATTTGCGTGCGCTCATCGATCCTAAACGC
>JBPYDX010000120.1:0-12284 GCA_051986115.1 Candidatus Eremiobacteraceae bacterium | reverse complement strand
TCGGGTTCTCGTCGTTGTGGGCTTCACGCCGGTAGCGGATGCGCTTGCGCGAATGGCCGGCGCGGCGCTTGAGTTTGAGGTGGTACGTGTCGTAGCGCACGAAGAGCTGCGCGATGTCGAGCAGGTTGCCGGCGCGCGGGTCGTTGCCTTGGAAGACCTGCGACTCTTCCTCGACCGACTCGACGCGGGCGCGCGAGCTCGGTTGGCCGCAGTCGTGGCATCGCAAGGCCACTACGATGAGCGTGCTCTTGAGGTTCTTTTGAAGTCAACGTCTGCATCTTTCGTGGGTTTGCTCGCGAGCCGTAAACGAGCCGACAATGTTTTGGGCATTCTCGCGCAACAGGGTGTTGATCAAGCCCGGCTTACGAGCGTGCGCAATCCGGTTGGCATTGACATCGGCGCTCGCAGCGCACCTGAGGTTGCCATTTCCATTCTGGCAGAGGTCATCAGGCATGCGCCAGCACCCGCACGAGAGATACCAGCGGTCGCGACGGACCCTGTGTGCGGCATGGAAGTCGACATCGCAACGGCGCAGCATCGTGCGCAGTACCGCGATAGCACTCTGTTCTTCTGTTGCGCTGGGTGTCACATGACGTTTGTGAGCGATCCCGAGCGCTTCTTGACGCAAGCGGGCATTTAGTGATCGCCGCAAAGATCCGCGAGCAATTCGCAAGCGCCGGATACATTGCCAACCCCGAACTTGCGACGGCTCTCGAACTGGCGCTTGGATTGGAAAAGCCGCTGTTGATCGAGGGCCCCGCCGGTGTCGGAAAGACCGATACCGCCAAGGTGCTCGCCGAGGTTCTGCAGACGAAACTGATCCGGCTACAATGTTACGAAGGCCTCGATTCGGCGATGGCACTGTATGAGTGGAATTATCCAAGACAACTTTTACATATTCGTTTAACCGAGAACGAAGAGGCGACGACGCAGGCGCGCGAGTCAGAAATTTTTAGCGAGGAGTTCTTGTTGCGCCGTCCGCTTTTAGAGGCGATTACCCAGGAGCGCTCACCGGCTCTGCTCGTCGACGAGATCGATCGTGCGGATGAAGCCTTTGAAGCCTTCTTGCTCGAATTGCTGGGCGAGTTTCAAGTAACGATCCCCGAGATCGGCACTATCCGGGCGCGTCACCGCCCGGTCGTCATTTTAACTTCGAATCGTTCTCGAGAGCTGTCGGACGCATTGCGCCGCCGATGCCTGTACTTGTGGCTCAACTATCCAACGCCCGAACAGGAAGTGGCGATTCTACGAGCACGCTTACCGCAGATCGATGCCCAATTGGCAGAGCAGATCGCCAAGTTTATGGTGTTCTTGCGCGAACAACCGTTTCAAAAAGTTCCCGGTATTGCTGAGAGCTTGGATTGGGCCAAAGCGCTTATGCAACTGCATCGCCACGTGCTTGATGACAAACTCATCGAACAAACTGCGGGCTGTATCCTCAAAATGCAAGAAGATTTGGAGCTTTTGGCATCACAGCGCGAGCGCTACTTGCCGCTCATTGCGCACGACCAGCAAGGCGCGACATCGAAGGCGCTTGAGAGCGACTACGGCTTGGGCAGAGTGCGGGCGAGAAAAGGGTAGTTTTGCTGTATGGCTCGTGACGCAACGCTCAGCGCTGCGATTATTGATTTCTGCGGGCAGTTACGCCGCGATCTACACTTCACGGTAGGACATGCTGAAGCCCGCGACGCGCTGCGTGCGGCACAGATCGTAGGTGTTGCGGATTGGCAACGGGTGCGTGATGCACTGCGTTTAGTCTTGTGCAGCAAACCCGAAGAGCGTGAGCTCTTTAACGCGGCTTTTGATGCGTTCTTTTTTCATCCTGACCGTGGAGTGCGTCAGGCAGGTTACGCTCCACGCCATACGCGCAAGTCGCAAAGCTCGCAACGAGCCACATTTGACGCGTCGCCAAAGCCTGCCAAGCCGGGTCTATCCGAACATGGAAGCGACACTGCTGCAAGCGTGGTGGCGGCCCTGTCGCGGCAACCGATGCTGGCCAGTGAATCGAACGATGCGGCATCTGGGTGGGAAACGATGCGCGCTCAGTTTAGCCCGGTTGCGGGCGCGCTTTCGGCGCCGACGGTCGCGTCTGCGCGCGTGCGTGAGCTCTTACCATTTGCCAACAAACTTGTGTCAAGCGTGCGGCTGGGTAAATTGCGCAAGTGGAAACCGCTCGATGCGGGCCCCAGATTTGACATGCGCCGCACGCTGCGGTCGAGCCTCCATACCGGCGGCGATCCCGTGGCATTGCGGATGCTTGGTCATCCACGACTCAATGCGCGGTTTGTTCTTCTTCTTGATGGCAGTCGCTCGATGGTACCGCACGGACAGCTTATGCTCGAGTTTGCATATGCGTTGTGCAGGCGATCGCAGCGTGCAAACGTCTTTGTTTTTAGTACCGAACTCAAAGAGATTACGCTTTCTCTGCGCCGCAGCGCACGTCATCACGAGCACCAGCTCAGCGAACTTGGCGAAGCCTGGGGCGGCGGCACAAAAATCGGCGCGAGTCTGCTGCATTTTGTGCACCGTTATGGCGGCAGACGCCTGACCAACGAAACGGTCACGATCATTTATAGCGATGGCCTCGATGTTGGCGACGTTGCGGCCTTGCAGCGTGCGATGAACGAGATCCATTGGCATTCGGCCGCTGTAATCTGGATCAACCCTTTGATTGGGTCTGTGGGATACGAGCCTTCCGCCGCGGGAATGCACGCGGCGATGCCGTATGTCGATGCTTTCATCGGAGTGCGCGAAGCCCGAGACCTGGCCGGCCTCGCGCATCACGCCGCCGTCGTCACACGCTAAATTTTCTTTGGCCTTGCTTGATAACCGGTGCCGTAGATATTGCGGATTTCGAGCTGAGCTCTATGGGTTCGCAGCAAGCGGCGCAAGTAACACAGGTGCACGTGCAAGAGATTGTGAGAGAGATCTCCCTGGCCATTTGCACTTGATAGGTCTTCGTAGGACACTGTTTGGCAAAAGTGTGCCAGCAGTATGGTGAGCAACCGTAGTTGCGCGCGAGGGCAGCGCGCATTTCGGCCCGCAATGAACAGCTCGTGCGAATCCGGGTACACGGTCACGTCGGCGGCAGCTACCTGGCGAAACCTGGAAGCGACCGCATAGTCCAGCCAGCGCGCATCTTCCATGACTGCCAGCGTCTACCCGACTTACGCGAAAAGGTTTCACCGTGAGGCGAAAAGACCAAAGGTCCTAGCGAGAAGCCGCCTCGTGCTGCGCCTCGGTGGTAACGGCAGACCTGCGATGGCGCCAGCGCTCTTCTGCGCCCGCGATCAGAACGTACAGTAACGGGATCAGGAACAAGTTAAGCAGCGTCGACACGAGCATGCCACCAACGACCGCTGTGCCAATAGAGCGCCGACTGGCTGCGCCTGCTCCGGTTGCAAACACCAGCGGCATAATGCCAAAGATGAACGCAAACGAGGTCATCAAGATCGGCCGCAACCGGGTGCGGGCTGCGAGCACCGCAGCCTCGGCGACAGGCACCCCTTGCTGGCGCAACAGATTCCCGAACTGCACGATGAGGATGGCGTTTTTCGACGCCAACCCGACGAGCATGACCAAACCTATCTGTGTGTAGATGTCATTTTGCAACCCCCGCAGCCAGACGGTAGTTAACGCGCCCAAAATTGCGAGCGGCACTGCCATGATGATGATGAGAGGGTCGACAACGCTTTCGTATTGCGCTGCCAGAACCAAGAACACGAAGACGACGGCCAGGGCGAAGATTAAAACTGTTACGCTGCCTGCCTCAACCTGATCGAGTGAAACCCCTGTCCATTCGTAGCCAAATCCCGCGGGTAGCTGCTTGGCAACGTCTTGCATAGCGGCAATGGCTTGCCCGGACGAATAGCCCGGCGCCGAGTTGCCGCTAAACTCTACAGACCGAAAGAGGTTGTAATGCGTTATCTCCGGAGCACCGAGGACGTGCTGAACCGTCATAAAGGACGTCAACGGCACGAGGTTACCGTTGCTTGAGCGCACGTACATCAAATTCAGGTCGTCGATCTGTGACCGGAAGGGAGCGTCGGCTTGGACGAAGACCTTGTACGAGTTGTTTTGATAGGTAAAATTGTTGACGTAATTAGAGCCGAGCATGGTCTGCAGCGTGTCGAAGACATCGCTCATCTTGACCCCTGCGGCTTGCACAGCATTGCGGTCGATATTCAACGCAATCTGCGGGCTATCGGTTCGGAAGGTGGTGAATACTGAAGTGAGGGCCGGGTTGGTATTGGCTTTGTACATTATGAGCCCGCTGGCAGCAGACAAGGCCGGCAAACCTAAGTTTGCTTTGTCCTCGAGTTGGAAATCAAAACCGCTGATGTTACCGACGGTGAACGCGGGCGGGTTGAAAGCAAAAATTGTCGCGCCGGTAATACCGATGAACTTGCCGTTAAGACGATTTTCAATCGCTTGTGCTGATTGATCTTTGCGCTTGCGCTCTGCCCACGGCTTGAGCAAGCAAAATGCGATACCGTTGTTCGAACCGACCCCGGTGAAGCTAAACCCCGACACGCTGAAGACGTCGAGAATATCCGGCTCTGAGCGCAGCACCTGATACGCGTTGCGCATGATGTTGTCAGTGTACTGTAAAGAGACTCCCGGTGGACCCTGCTCGACGACGATGAAGTAGCCTTGGTCTTCGTCCGGGACAAACGCGGTCGGCACGATTTTCAGCATGAGAACCGTCAAGCCAAGCAGAGCGACGAAGATGCTCAGCACCACCACCGGATGGCGCAAAATGGTGGGTAGAAGCCGCGCGTAGCCCGTGCGCAAGTTCTGAACGAACTGCGCGATCTTTTGCATGATCGCTGTGTGCTTTGTTTCGCCACTTTCCAGCATGATCGCGGCGAGTGCGGGCGCCAACGTCAGTGCAGTGAACGCGGAAATGCTAATCGTTGAAGCAATCGTGAGTGCGAACTGTTTATAAAGGGCCCCGGTTTCTCCAGGCACGAAGGCGACGGGGACGAACACTGCCAGCAAAACGAGCGTCGTGGCAATAACTGCGCTGGCTATTTCCTGCATCGCCAGCGGCGCAGCTTCTTTGGGATCTTTCTTGTGCTCGTGAATGTAGCGCACGATGTTTTCGATGACAACAATGGCGTCATCGACGACGAGTGCAGTCGCCAATGTGAGACCAAACAGCGTTAAGACGTTGATCGAAAAACCAAAAACCTTCAGCAGCGCGAAGGTGCCCAACAAGGAGACTGGGATCGTGATCGCGGGAATCATGGTCGTCTTCCAATCTTGTAAGAAAAAGAAGATTGTCAAGATGACCAAGCAGATGGCGATGAACAGCGTCTTGAGGACTTCTTTGATCGACTCATCGACGAAGACGGTCGAGTCAAAGGCGACTCTATAGTTGACACCGGGCGGGAATTGCTTGGAGAGCCGATCCAACGTCTCGCGCACGCCCTTGGAGACGCTGAGCGAATTAGCGTCTTGGAGCTGCAGCACGCCCATGCCGACTGCGGGCTTACCATTGAAGTACAAATTGGCTGCGTAGCTTTCGGCGCCCAGATCTACGCGGCCGATGTCGGACACGCGCACGAGATAGCCAGGTGACGATTTTACGACAATATTGCTAAACTGTTCGGGCGTCACCAGTTGGCCCGCAACTTGAACTTTGTATTCGTACGCTTGGCCCTTGGGCGCAGGTGGCTGGCCAATAGCGCCGCCCGCCACTTGCACGTTTTGCTGGCTCAGCGCCGTGGTGACGTCGTCAGCGGTAAGACCATACGCCTGCAGCTTGTTGGGATCGATCCACAAACGCATGGCGTATTTACGTTCACCGAAGATAATGACATCGGCGACACCGCGAACGCGCTTGAGTTCGGGGGCCACATACTTATCGATGTAGTTGCTAAGAAAAGTCGTGTCGTATTTTGGGTTGTTCGAGGTGACCGAGAGCGCCATGATAAACGTGCTCGAGTTTTTTGTCACCGCAATGCCGTTTTGGTTGACTTGGGCCGGCAGCACACCCGTGGCAGTGCTGACGCGGCTTTGCACGTCGGAGAGCGCGCGGTCGATATCGCGATTGAGATTAAAGGTTGCGACGATGCTGCTCGACCCGTCGTCGCCGCTGGTTGATGAAATGTAGCGCAGACCTTCAGCACCATTGATCGCTTGCTCGAGCGGGTTGGTGACCGACGCTTCGACTGCCGCTGCATTGGCGCCAATGTATTCGGAATTCACCGAAATCTGCGGCGGCGAGATGTTTGGATAGTGGGCAACCGGCAGGGTGGGCAGGGAGATAAGCCCCGCCAGCAAGACAACTGCTGACAGCACTGAGGCGAAGATGGGTCGCGTAATAAAGAATTTTGTGAACATCAGCGCATCAACAAGATCAAGATCGCAGCTGCGAGCGCGAGCCTAACCGGCACCGTTTTTGGCGCCGGGTTTACTTTGCCCTGAGTTGGCAGCAGATTTTGCGGGCGGCGCGCCACCAGCGGGCAGTGGCTGCACGGGCGTCCCCGGTTGCAATAAGGCGGAGTGATTAAGGATAGCCATCACGCCGGGCTTGAGGCCTTGCCCTGATACTTCTGCCTCCTGATCATTCGATATACCGAGATCGATGGGTACTGTTGCCGCTTTGCCACCTTGTATAATGAACATTGAGTAGCCGATGTCGGTCTGGTAGACAGCTGCTCGCGGAGCCAAAAGAACGTTGTTTTTGCGCGAACGCTCGATCGAGACGGTGGCGACCATCCCGCCGCGCAGCGCATAGTCCGGATTGGCCACGCGCACGCGAGTTTGGTAGATGAGAGAACCCGGATTGGCAGCAAGGTTAAGATACGCGACACTTGCATGCCAGACGCGGCCAGGTATCGTGTTGACGGTTACATCGACTGGGGTGCCCACGCGAACGAACTGAAGATCGCCACCAGAGATGCCGGCGTCAACAAACACGGGATCGAGCTGTGAAACCTGGACGAGCGGCGTGCCGGGATTGTTGAGCGTCCCCGGATCAACGTTGCGCGCGGTGATGACGCCATCGAAAGGCGCAATAACATTTGTTTGCGCAATTTGTGCTTCGATCTGTTGCACTGAAGCTTGAGCATTTCTAACGTCTGCGGAAGCGGCGCTTGAAGCCGAGCTCAAGGTAGTATTTTCGTAGTTTACCTCGGCATTTCGAAGCCCCGCTTGGGCTGACTCCGCATCCGTGCGCGCGTTGTCGAGGTCTTGTTTTGACACAAAACCTTGGCTGTACAGTTGCAGATCGCGCTGGTAGTTCAGCTCGTTGGTGTTGTACGTGACCTGGGCCGAACGCAGCAACGCTCGAGATGACCGACTACCGCCGCCATACGTTGCTTCAAGATTTTCTAAATGCGCTTGCTGCTGTGCAAGTTGCGCGCGTAGCGTGCTGTCGTCAATCTTGACTAGCAGCTCGCCTTTATGCACGCGCTCTCCGATTTGATGGGCGACATAGGTAACGTTACCTGCAATGACTGACGACAGGGTCGATTGCAGTAAGGGTGAGACCATGCTCGTGACGCTGAATGTGGCCGAGATCGAACCTTGTCGCAGCGGCTCCGCTGAAACCGGCATCGCAAAACCACCGCCGCCGGGGAAGCCGCCTTGCTGGCCACCGTGATGTGCGCATCCCGCCAACGCTGCGCAGATCCAAAACGCAGCGAACACTCCCACACCGATTCTCATAGCCGGCTCCTCTTAGCCAGCCACGTGGCGACAGACCTCCAACCGCGGCGTCCGCCTTTTAACGCTTTGCCTAAGCTTAAGCTAAGACTAGCCTTGCGGGAACCTACTATCCCTGCCCAATCGGACAGTTACGGAAGACTTGCTGCTTGCTATTTGTGACGGATTGCGACTTCGGGCTCCGGCGCTGGTCGCGGCGGCAACGGTGGTCGCAGTTCCATAGTGCCATCTGGATGCATCGGCACTTCGTCGGTTGGCACAAGCTTCTCGGGTGCGAGCCACATGTACACCACGGGCACGAGTACGAGCGTCAGCGCAAGCGAACTGCTCAAGCCTCCGATGACGACAATGCCCAATGCTTGGCGCACTTGCGATCCGGGGACGATGCCCAGCGCGAGCGGCGTCATGCCCGCGATCATCGCACACGTCGTCATGAGGATTGGGCGGAACCTAATGCGCGCGCTTTCGCGAATCGCTTCGAGTTTTGCAAAGCCGCGCCGGCGCAGCGTGTTCGCGTAGTCGATAAGCAAAATACCGTTCTTGGAGACGAGTCCAACAAGCATAATCACGCCGATGAGGGAGAACAGGTTCAGAGTTTGGCGCGTTATCGCGAGCGCCCCAATCGCACCAACGGCGGCGACCGGCACCGAGAACATTATAATGAAAGGCGTCGTGTAGCCGTTGTACAGTGCGACCATCAACAGGTAGACCAAAACCATAGAGAGGGCAAGGGCTGCTCCCATTCCGAGCACCGTGTCGTTGAGATTTTGCTGGTTCCCGTTAGGATTGGCACGAACTTGAACCCACGCGGGAATGTTCGCTGCTCGCAGATTTCTCTGAAAGGCCCTCTGGACGTTTGACAACGCATAACCGGGCGCGGTGTTGGCGGTTATGTGAATGACCGTTTCGCGGTTTGTGCGCGTGATGACCGGCGGCGAGGGCGCATACTGCAGCGTTGCGATTTGTCCGATGGTGACGATCGATCCGTTGTTGGCGCGCACTTGGATGTTCCGCAGCTGGTCGAGGCTGGTTTGATCTTCCAGCGGGTAAATCACATAGACATCCTTGAGGCCGTTGACAGACTCAAACTGCGTGGCGACAACACCACCCATGGCAGTCCGAACGGCCGTGGACGCTGCGCCAATGCTGACGTTGAGCGCCTGCGCCGCCAAGCGATTGAACTCAACATCAACTTGTGGCGCAAGGTCAAGCGCTGAGCTATTGACGTTGGCTGTTCCTCTCGTATCCTTGAGCACCTGATACACTTTTTGCGCATACTGCGTCGGGTCGCCACGCACGTTTGTGACAAGGTAGTCAATCGGCTGAGCATTGCCGCCGCCTGTGCCGGTCGCCGGAATGACCACAATCGTTGCCCCCGGAGCGGCCTGGCGCAGTTTGGTCCTTAGCCAATCAACCCAATACAGCGTTGACTTTTTGCGATCGTCATTGAGCCACAAGTGCAGCTGTGCGATGTTGCCTTCATTGAGGAATCCACCGAACGGCGACGAGTATGCGCCGGCAACTGCGATATCGGTTTGGAGGTCAGGAATCTGGCGCACAATTCCTTCGAGCTGGCGGACTGTTGTGTTGACCTTCCTAAGCGGCGTTCCGGTAGGATACGTAACCTGCACATAAATTTCGCCGCGGTCAACCGTGGGGATGAACGTAAATCCTACGACGCCGGAAAAGAGCAAGAGCAGGGCGAGCACAAACGAGCCAGCTGCTATGCCCGCCACTCGCCACGGCACTTTGAGCGCGCTCGGTAAGAGATGTTCGGCATACCACGTTCGCAGCCGTTCGAACCACCTCTCAAACGTCGCAATCGGGGCCCACGGCTTCCACTTGCTGCGCAGCGACCAACGACCGGCCATCGCCGGCGTAACCGTAAACGACGTCCACAGAGAGGTCAGCGTCGCGCCAACGACTACCAGCGCGAACTCGCTCATAAACTTGCCGACCACGCCCGGCAAAAATGCAATCGGTAAGAACACCACGACGTCGACCAGCGTGATAACGATGGCGGCAAAACCGATTTCCGAGCGGCCGTTGACCGCTGCCAAGAGCGGCGTCTCGCCTTCTTTATGGTGGCGTTCTATGTTTTCCAAGACGACGATCGAGTCGTCGACCAAGATGCCGACTACCAGCGTCATGGCGAGTAGCGAGACGGTGTCGATGGTGAAGTTCGCAAACTTCATCAAGCACATCGTGATCAAGAGTGAGAACGGGATCGCTATGAGCACGACAATAGAGCTGCGCCACGACCCGAGGAAGAACAGCATAACAATTGCCGTGAGCAAGATGCCTTCTTCAAGCGTGTGCAGCACTGCGTCGATCTGTTGGCGAGTATATTTCGCTTGAACGTTGACAACGTCAAACTTGATACCCGGAAATTGCCGTTCAAGGCGTGGCAGCGCCGCGATCACATTGTCCGAGGTTGACACCTCGTTGGCTTGCGTGGTCTTCTGCACGCTGATGCTGATGCGTGGAACGCCGTTTTGATACGCGTAGACGCGCTGCGGTTCAAAGCTGTCGGTAACCGTGGCCACATCGCCGATACGGGGTACATTTTGCGTCGTCGTCCACGGGTTGAGCGATGACGGCGTCGACGAAACGGAGGATGATGGCTGGGACGATGGGATTGCCGCCCCGCTGCGTTGCAGCGGCAAGTTGGCAACGTCTTGCGGCGACTGAATATCGCCTCGCACGTCGACCAGCGTTTCGTGGGTTGGCTCGTACACGATGCCGCCCGGTAAGCGCGTGTTGTTGGCCGACAGGGAGTTGACGACGTCGTTCGCTGTAAAACCGCCTGCCTGCAATGCATTGGGGTCAATCGTCACTTCATACGACGGGGTGACTGTGCCGTTGGCAGTTGCCAGTCCAACACCGTCGACTTGCTCGATGGCTGGAACGATTTGATTCGTAACGATGTCGGAGAGGCCGGCAATGTTAAACGAGTTCGAACGAACGGCCAGCGTAACAACGGTTGCCTCGCCCGGATCGACGGTGGAAATCTCAGGAGCTTTCAAGTCGGTCGGCAACTGCGATGAGGCCGCTTGAACGCGCTGCTGCACTTGCACGAGTGCGGTTGTTTGATCGGTATTGAGGTTGAAAACTGCAGAAATAACGGCGCGGCCCTGCAACACCGTCGCATTGAGAACGTTGAGGTCTGGCGCGCCTGCGATGGAGTCCTCAATGGGGCGCACGATGTTGTCGCGCATCTCCGTTGGCGATGCGCCGGTGTAGTTGACCTGGACCGTGACCGTCGGCAAGTCAACGTTCGGAAACTGCTGCTGCGTCAGGTTGACGTAGGAAATGATACCCGCGACCGTCACGAAGGCGATCATGACGAACACCAGTGCCGGACGGTTAACGAAGAGGCGCGTTAACCACATATTAGAGCGAGGCCACCACCTTTTGCCCGTCGGTCACCGAGGTCTGGCCATTGGTAACAACTTGCGTGTTCGCGGCTAAGCCTGTGACGATGGCAAAATGTGGGTCTTCAATAATTTCGTTAACATGCGCAATTCTGGCCGTGTCGCCGTCGACAGTCATGACGGTTTGATGCGTGTCATCGAGAAAGGCTGTCACCGGCACGGTGACTCCGGTGCGGGTCGGCAAGTCCACGTCACCGGTGGTGCTCATGCCAGGCCGCAAAATACCAGATGAGTTCGACACTACCACTTTGACAACGAAGCCGAACGTCGACGGCGTGCTCGGCGGCAGCACGGAATAGACGGTGCCATGAAAGGTGTGATTTGGCACAGCAGGCATCGTAAGCGACACGGCGGTGCCTGGCGTGATGCCGGTGATCTGCGTTCCATAGGCATTGAGTTCTGCATAGACTGTAGAAATCGCTTGCAAAGTAAAGATCTGCCGGGTGCCGGGATACTCGCCGGGGTTAAGGTTGCGATTCACAACGACACCATCAACCGGCGAGCTGATCGTTGCTTTCGCGATCTGCGCTTGCAGTTGCTGCACTGCTGCGGCAGCTTGGTCGACGTTGGCCGCCTGCAAGCCTTGCGTCTGTGTGCCGTTTGCGTGCTCATTCTCGATTGCTTGAGCGAGGGTGGCACGCGCGGCAAGCACATTTTTTGCTTGCACCATGGCGAGTGTGCGTTGCTGGTCCACTGTTTGCGCGGAGATGTAACCGTTTTGCAAAAGTTGTTCGTCGCGCGCAAGATCGCGTTGCGCTTGCTGCTGATTTGCCTGCGCTTGAGCAAGCGCTGCTTGCGCGGCCAGCACTTGATCCCCGCCTTGGCTTATAGAAAGATTGGCCTGATACTGAGTCTGTTCTAGATGGCCTTGCGCCTGCTCAAGTTGTGCTTTCAAATCTGCAATGTTCAGCTGAGCGAGCAGCTGCCCGCGATGAACGTGGTCTCCTTCGTTGACGGCAACAATATCGGCAGGTTCTTGCAAGTCACTTGAGAGCGCCACATTCTGCAAAGGCGCAACTATCCCGGACAAGTTGACTCCCGGACGAATCGTTCTTACTGCGGCGGGCGTAACCTTAACAGGTTGCGGCGGCGGTGCAGCCGCTTGCTTCTTGGCACAGCCCGCGATTAGGACAAGGCATATGGCAAGGACACACCGACTAAATAATTTCGTTCGAG
>JBPYDX010000119.1:0-2843 GCA_051986115.1 Candidatus Eremiobacteraceae bacterium | reverse complement strand
GACCCGTTTGCGAACACATCTAGTCAACACGCGACCGAAGTCGAGCCGTCGATGACGTCGTTCGGCAGCCAAGTCGTCGCGACGTTTCAAGTAGGCCGGTTCTTCAACGCGGGTTCCTCCGACATTGGATTTGCAACGTCGACTAACGGCGGAGCGACCTGGCTGTCACAATACTTACCTGGGACAACTCACTATTCAACCCCACCCGGCATCTTTGACAGCGTGAGTGACCCGGTTGTTGCGTACGACGCTGCGCATAGTGTGTGGCTCATCGCCTCGCTTCCCGTGTTGTTTACGAGTGGCTTGCCGACGCCGGCAGCACTCGTGAGCCGTTCGTCCGACGGCTTGCATTGGAATAACCCGATTCCGGTCGCCCCTGGGCAAACGGGCAGCGACAAAGAGTGGATCGTTTGCGATAATTCTTTGTCGAGCCCATATCGCGGCCACTGCTACTTACAGTGGGATGATCCAAGCCACGGCGGCGTCATTCATGTAAGTACGTCGAGCGATGGCGGTGTGACGTGGGGATCCGCGGTAAACGTGAGCGGCAATCCGGCCGGCATCGCTGGGCAACCCATGGTGCAACCCAACGGTACTATTATCGTTCCAATAGACGATTATTTTGAAACAAACATTATAGCTTTTTCTTCACACGACGGGGGAGCAACGTGGGGCCCAGCCGTGACTGTCGCGTCAATCATTACACACTTCATTGCCGGCAATTTGCGCAGCGGCCCGCTACCCTCCGCCGCCATGGACGCAGCCGGTACGGCATATTTAGTGTGGCAAGATTGCCGCTTTCGCGCCGGTTGCCACGCGAACGATCTCGTGCTCAGCACGTCGAGCGACGGTACGCACTGGAGCTCGCCGTCACGAATTCCCATTGACCCGACAACAAGCGCCGACGATCATTTTATCCCAGGCTTAAACATTGCGCCCGGCACCAGCGCTAACTCAGCCCACATCGGTTTGACGTATTACTTTTATCCAACCACAAACTGCGGATCGGGCTGCCCGCTGTCCGTCGCGTACGTCGACTCGCACGACGGTGGTGCGAGCTGGAGCGCGCCCGTTGCATTGGTTGGACCCATGTCCACCGCGTGGCTGCCTGCAACGGACCAAGGCGTCATGGTTGGCGACTATATTGCCACAACGTTTGTCGGCAGTCAGCCCCTGGGTATTTTCGCGGTCGCTGAGGGCCAGCCGGTGCCAGGCGTATTCAATGAAGCAATGTATGTCTCGAAGTTTGGTATCTTGCCATCGCGCGCAGCTGGGCGGCTAAGCTCGCACGGCGAGCGACCAGTGCCAGGCGCGCGTTCGGACAGAATCTATCGCCTGCGTCCGCCCTAGATTTTTTCCTACAGAGCAACGGTGACGCCCAGCTCCACGCGACGCTCAGGCGGGATTTGCAGGTCGTCTGGAAGCGGCCGTGAGTTTCTGGAAAGGATAACGAAAAGCCAGCGGCGCCATTTCGATAGGCCACCCTTCGGAGCGGCCACAATTTTGGCATCGGCGTAGAAAAATGGCGTCTGCGGATTGTCGATACCTAGGCCTTCAGTCTCACATGCTTGGAGGACTGGATCGATACGTGGCGGCTCCATAAACCCAAATCGTCCCCGCACCCGCACAAGTTTTGGCGAGAGCGTTTCAACCGATACCCGTCTGCTATCTGATACATAGGGTTGTCGGACAGCTTGGAGGTTGAGCAACACGATGCGCTCATTCAGCGCGCGATCGCGGACCCAAGCATGTGAACCAACAAAAGGTACCCCGTCTAGATCGGGGGTCAAAAAGACCATCGTCTCCGTTGGTGCCGAGTCGCCGGCCGTTCGAATATACCACTCAACTGGCGTCTGCTGCGCTGCCAGCGCGGCGTGCAGCCGCGTGCGCCCTTCAAGCCAGGTCAAGGCAATGATGCTCAATACCGTAGCGATCACGAGCGGGAGCCACGCACCTTGAGCAAATTTTGGAAGCCCCGCGAGCACGAAAGATCCGTCGACGATTACGAAAAGCGAGACAAGGGGAATCGCGGCTCTTTGCTTCCAGTGTAAGACTCGAGTAATCACAACGTAGTAGACGACGTCGGTGGCGAGCATCGTCATTGAAACGGCCAGCCCGAAGGCAGCGGCAAGATGCGCGCTTGTCCTAAATGTCACGACCAACAGCACGCACCCAACGGCGAGTGCTGCAGCGACACCTGGCAAATACACTTGACCATACACACGCCGCGAAGTGTGGCGAACTTCAATCCGTGGCGAGAGTCCGAGGTGAATGGCTTGCTCGATCAGCGTAAAAGCGCCTGAGATCAGCGCTTGCGATGCTATGACCGTTGCTACCGTTGCGATGATCACCATAGGATAGAGCGTCCACCCGGGAGTCAACGCGTAAAATGGGCTGGCGAGGTCCTGCGGGTTTGTCAAAAGATTGGCACCTTGCCCAAGATATGAAAGCAACAGCGGCGGGAAAACAAAAAAATACCAAGCGCGGACAATCGGTGCTCGGCCGAAGTGAGAAAGGTCTGCGTACAGCGCCTCGACCCCTGTCATTGCCAAGACGACGCCGCCGAGCACAAGGAAGCCGCCGAGTCCGTGATGACGCGAAAACGTAATCGCGTGAATCGGGTTGAGCGCCGACAACACAAAGGGGTGCCGCACGATCGACGCTGCGCCTGCAACAGCGATGCACAGAAACCAAACGATCATGGCTGGCCCAAAGAGTCGCCCGACGCGCTCAGTGCCGCGACCTTGGATTGCAAACAAGGCCACGAGAATGGCCACCGAGATGGGCACAACCCAAGGCTGCAAGGCGGATGAAGCTACATTGATGCCTTCGACCGCCGAAAT
>JBPYDX010000118.1:0-2640 GCA_051986115.1 Candidatus Eremiobacteraceae bacterium | reverse complement strand
TAAGGATGAGCCAAACGACGCGTACATCTGGCGCCACGGCGTTGCTACCGACCTAGGCGACCCGGGCGGGTGCGGAAGCGGCGCAAGCGCGATCAACTCGCTTAGTCAGGTCGTCGGCTTCATCGGGCCCTGTAACTCGGACGTCCGATATATTGAGGCTTTCTTGTGGGAGAACGGGTCGATTGTCGATTTAAACAAGTTGATCCCGCTTCATTCTAAGCTGCATTTGGTTCAGGCATCTGACATCAACGATCGAGGCGAGATCGACGGCGTCGCCGTCCCGCGCCGCGTGTCACCACAGAAATATCTGACGAGAGGGCGTGGCTTCTTACTCATTCCATGCGACGATAATCACCCAAATGTCAAGGGCTGCGACTACAGCTTGGTGACCATTTAGGTGCCGTCATCACATTAACGGCCACGATGTTGAATGTGGCGCGTTGCGGAGGCTGAGGCGCAGATACGTGAAGTGCTTTCGGTTGCGAGGGCGCTCAACGCACACAGGTTGGCCGGCCAAGCGTTGCAAGGGGTCGCAATGGCCCGCATGTTCAGCGGCGATGCTGCAGGCGCGCGTGCTAATTTGCTTGATGCGCTCGCTGAGTTTGAGGTTGCAGGAAACGCTTTAGGGGTGGCAGAGGCTGAAGCAAATCTTGCCGAAATCGAGTTCGCCAGGAACGAGCCTGAAGCGGCCTTGAGGTGTAGCTACGAAGCGCTTACGGTGTATCGTTCAACGGAGAACAAAGAAGGCACCGCAAACGTCCTTTGCAATATCGCCGCGTACCTTATCGCGCTCGGCCGCTTTGGCGAGGCGCGCGCGCGTGCACGTGAATCGTTGGCAGTAGCGTGTGAGTCGAGCCTCAGTGAGATCGCTGCGACCGCATTGCAGCATTTGGCAACGATCGCCGCGCTGCGCCTGCACGCGGACCGATCAGGCCCGTACGAAGGTCGTGCTCGGGCAGCACGGTTGTTCGGGTTCGTTGAAAAACGCTTCGGTGAGCGCGAGTGCTTGCGCGAATATACTGAACGCCGAGAATACGAGAAGGCAGTACCTGCTCTCATCACCGACCTCGGCGCAGCCCGATACGTCGAGCTGGTTGCGGAAGGTGGCCGGTGGAATGAGTACGACGCGATAGCGGAGGCTCTAAAGGTTTGAATTCCTAGACAACCGTTGAGACGCTGCCAGCGCAAACGCTCGGTTGAAATCCATGCGTTGGTGCAGAGATTAAAGTTCCTCCGTCGAAAATCAACTCGATAAGCGATACGTAAGGCGGGGTAAACCGACGATGGAAGGTCGCGTCGATACGTCTTTCACGCAGCGAGAGCGCGAAGTTCTCGAGTTGATGGCGATTGGCCTAACGAATAAGGACATAGCGCGGCGCTTAGAACTCGGGGCGCGCACCGTCGAAACGCATGCTGCGCGCATTCTTGACAAGCTCGACGCGCACAACAGGGCAAGCGCCATTGTCGAGGCTAGGCGGCGCGAGTTGCTTCCCGGCGACGCTGCGATCGAGGCGGCGCATTCGATCCACACTTGTAGGCACAATCTCCCGGTACACGCGAGCGCATTGATTGGCCGTGAGCAGGATCTCGTGAACGTCGCGCGTTTGCTCATAAGCCATCGTTTAGTGACCTTGACCGGCGCTGGCGGCATCGGTAAGACGCGTCTTGCTGTGCAAGCTGGGGCCAACGCCATTGAACGATGGCGCGACGGCATCCGGTTTTGCGATTTTTCAGCGATCTTAGAACCCAGCCTAGTGGAAAAGACAGTCGCCGCGGCAGTCGGTGTGCGTGAGCGGCCAGGACACCGTTTCGGCGAGGCCCTCGTAGCTGCCCTCAAGAGAAAGAGCTTGCTGCTGATTTTTGACAATTGCGAACACGTTCGAGAGGTTGCGCTACGGCTGGCTAATGAGATCCTGAATAGCTGCCGCGACGTTGCCATCCTCGCCACGTCACGTCAGCGGTTGGGCCACGCCGGAGAAGTTGTGCATGCCGTGCCCTCACTGACGTTCCCCGCGAACGGCGCAGAGCTCAAGGCCGATGAGGCAATGCGCTTTGCCGCGGTGGCTCTCTTTGTGGACCGGGCGCGCTCCGGAGAGAGACCCTATTCACTGACCGATGAACATGCTCCGGCTTTGAGCATGCTCTGCTGCCGTTTGAACGGCATCCCGTTTGCGATCGAACTGGCTGCCGCACGACTTGGGACGCTCTCAGTCGAGGGGCTTTGCGAAAATCTTAGCAAGGCGTTTCTAAATTTTAGAGCTGCCAGCCCCACAGTGATTCCTCGGCATCAAACGATGCGAACGGTACTTGACTGGAGTTACGATCTTTTGCTCGCTAACGAACGAACGCTGCTCCGGCGGCTGGCCATTTTCGTGGGGGGATTTACGCTCGACTCAGCGAGTACAGTAAGTCGCGAAGCCATCCCGGCGTCAGAAGTTTTCGAGGTGCTCGGTTCACTGGTTGATAAGTCCTTGGTGCAGCGGATGCCCGAGCCGGACGCATCGCGGTTTGAACTGCTCGAATCGACGCGACAGTATTGCCTGGAGAAGCTTCAAACGGCCGGCGAACTTGCGACGACGGCATGCGCTCAGGCACAGGCCATGCAGCGTGTCGCCGAGCGGCTCGACGCATCGTGGCGAA
>JBPYDX010000117.1:0-4158 GCA_051986115.1 Candidatus Eremiobacteraceae bacterium | reverse complement strand
CAAAACCAAAAATCAAAACGAACACCCAAATAATCAAGAGCAGCACCATGACGAATGGCGCGTAAATACCGAGTAGCACTTCGCGGCGTTCCGGTGGTTGCACGCTTAAGCAAAACGAGCGCCAGACAAGCCAGGTTGTACGCCTGAGGTAACCGCTGCGCACAAAAGGGCCGCGCATAGGTCGTGGCACAATCACTGACGCGAAGATGTCGAAGAGCGTGAAACCGACAAGGGCAAAGCCTAACAACAGCAAAACGAGCCGCAAGTTTTTCCCGGTCCTTTCGTGACGCAGTGAGTTCACGCTCGTTGAAAGAAGCCCTTGAAAAGCCGAAGCGGTTAACGGATGTAGTGATGACGTTTGTTTTGGAAACTCCTCGCCTTCAACTGCGCGAGCTCGAACAATCAGATTTCGACGAGCTCTACGAGATGCTGAGCGATCCGCTCGTCATGCGTTACTATCCAAGTACGAGAGACAAGCAGGCGACGCAACAATGGATGGACTGGATGCGCCAGCGCTATGAGGAAAATGGTTATGGTCTGTGGGCAACCGTGTTGCGTTCAAGCGGCGCGTTTGTTGGTCAGTGTGGGCTCCTGTCACAGCATATTGATGCCAAAGACGAAGTCGAGGTCGCTTATCTTTTCAAAAGCCAGCACTGGCATCAAGGCTATGCGACGGAAGCAGCGCGAGCCTGCAGAGATTATGCGTTTGACAAGCTGGACTGCAGCTACGTGATCTCGCTTATCCGTCCGGAGAACAAGCCATCGCGTGCAGTTGCCGAGCGTAACGGAATGTCTATTTGGAAGACGACAACGTTTCGCGGTCTTGAAACACTCGTCTATCGCGTTGACGCCAACGGCTCAGCGCAACCGACACCATAATGGCAACGTTCTTAGGTTTCGACCACATCGACACACGTGTGCTGTCCATCAAAGCAGTTGAGCCACTTTATGATCGACTTATGCCCCAGCTCGGGATGCCGGAAAAACGTTACGCGCATGTCGACAAAGATGGCGAGTGGAACGATCCGGCACCCGATAAGCCGTACAATACAGTCGAGTATTACGAACCACCGGCACCAGGTATTGTTCGCCACTTCATCGGGTTCATTGAAGACGCTTCAATGACGCCGGTACTAACCCGCATTGCTTTTCGCGCCAACTCGGCTGACGAGCTTGAGCGCTGGCACGACTTCTTGTCATCAATCGGCGCAGTTCGCATTGAGCGATCGGAATCGGAAACCTATCCAGCGATCTTTTTTGAAGATCCGGTAGGTACTAAATTGGAGATCGTCGCGCGTGCGCCAAGCCCGCCCGGATGAAGTGGCGGGTCACAATCTATTGGGGGATTTTGGCGTTGCTCGTGGCCGCAGTGGCCATCGTGCTTACGCGCTGGATCACGGCTGTACACCCTCGTGCCGAACAGGCCTTTGCAGTCGTTTTCGAAGAACATCCGCCGGCTTTTAAAAGCTTACCGCCCAACATCGAAGACATTGGCGCGCAAAGCCGCCAGATTCCGCGTATCGTCGTGACGGGGTACAATGAGTTACTCCTGGTCGTGACGCCGGCGACCCGCGCTATTCGGATCCTTGGCTTCACAAGCAATCAATTCTCGTGCGCCGCCGTCAATCAAGCTGCATACGGAGTGTCGGTAGCTGGCATCGTGCAGGCAGTTAATACATTACCTCTTGAGAACATTGGCAATCGACCCAAAGGTGAAATCTCGCCACAGGTTGTAGCGCAACGCTGGCCGCTCTTAGCGAATCTGATACAAAGAAGTTTCCCGATCACGAGCGTGTCAATTCCTGGCGCTTTGCAAACCAAATTAAGAGCACACAGGTATGGTCTGGGTATTATCCGATGCCGCTTCAGTGCACCACTCACCGCGTCACCCACATTTACGGATCGCTCGGTAACGATCATCGCGCCGGCTGCGCAATCTGGTGCGGCGTTGCTCGATATCTCTGCGCTCGGTGACATAGACGACTTACGTTTTTTTGGGGGAACCGTCTTGCCGTGGGAAGGCGATCGGACACGTGCCTTCGACTCGCGAGATCAGCTCATCTCTGCCGAATGGGCTGACGTTCGAGCAGAAGAAAAGCGCGATGTATTCTTGGTAATTATCGGAGCGCTCGCGGCGATTGCCGCAGCGACAGGGTTAGAAGCGGTGCGGCCGATCGTCGAGCATTTAACCGAAGAAACGTATTAGTGGCGTAAACCCAGCACGCCCACGATAATCTCAATGGCAATTAGAATAATGACTATAAGCTCGAGGAACTCGCTTCGTGCTACTTGGGCTTGGTCGACAAGGTATCGGTAAACCTCACCAACAGCATCAAGTTTGCTTTCGATTTGCCGCTGCCACACGTCCAATCCAAGACGAGCAGCAATCGCACGGTAAATGCGAGCGTAATACGCATCACCCGTGATCTTCAACGCATTCGTCGAGCGGTCCGCGAGTTCGCGAATATCGACCACCAAGTAGCTCAACTCAGCTGCTCGGCGATCGGTCTCTCGCCGGCGAACCGGTCGCAAGCGCAGTTGCGGCGGGAAATCGGTGGCGTAGATCGCGTCGAGCTCAGCGTCAAGTCGCGCATCGTACGTGCGCAACTCAACCAGTTGCGAGTTGGCAAATTCGAGGAGATCAACAACGACCTGGGCGTCCGGTTTGCTGTCGTAAATAAATGCAGAGTCCCACTGAACGACAACAAGGTCGTCCGGAAAGTAGCTGAAGTGCAAGCGAACGGCCTCGGTCTGCTCTTCAGGAGAAAGTGCCTCGGGTTCAGCCAGCATAAGCTGAACAACAGTGGGCCTGAACTGTTCAAGCAGGTCGACTGCATTGACAGGTGGTTCGAGGCGATCGACAACGGTAACAAAATAATCTTCAAGAAGCGGTTCGTGCTGATCATCAAGGGCGCCAGCGCATTCGGCAAGTGTATCGTCGAGGAGCGCTCGCGCGGTGCCAGAGAGACGCTCATCTCTGCGCACGTCGATGGCTAGGTTGATGAGGCCTGACAGCGGGCCCGCGTAATCTATGGAAAAACGGATTGAGATAACGCCATAATCGTAGAGTTTGACACGAACGGCCGCCGTGCGACCAGCGATCGTAGTGGGCGGAAGGTCAGCCGCAAGCGGCGTGACCGTAAATTGGATTGCCTCTGGAGTTGGCAGTGTGCGTAAAAGTGGAGCAGGCTGCGCGCTCTTGCCGGCTATGCTCGTGAGCTTGGTCAGGTCAATCGTATCCGCCACGTCAAACAAGAAACACGCAAAAAATGTGGCAGATGAAACCTTTGGATCGGCCTCTATCGCTGTCATAACCACCCGAGGCGACAAAGCGCGTGCCGCCCCAAGGATCGACGAGTTCCTAGGCTATGAGCACCCCATACTTCGCCCGCAACTATCACAAACGTAACATGCACCGTTACGCCGAGTGATTGACCCGCACACATCGCACAGTGGCGCATCTCCCATAAGTGACGCCATTTGCGCCTCACGTGAGCGCAGCGCGCTAAGCTGGGCGGCAAGTTCCGGGTCGACCGCGCCTCGCGGCGTCACAGGCGTCTGTATCAGCCGCGCAGAGGCCAGAGGTGTTTTTGGCTGTACCTTTGGCGACGCAGCTTCGTCGGCTGCTTGTTGAGCGTTCACGCGAGCTTCAAACTCGGCGTGGGCGTGGTCTTCACTGTGCGGTTCGTCGACATCCTTGTCTTCCGGTTTCACCTGGACAAAGTCGGTTCGGCCCAGATATTCCATGCCGAGCACCCGGAAGATATAGTCAACGACACTCGTGCAGTGCTTGACGTTGGGATGATCGACGAAGCCGTTGGGTTCAAAGCGCGTGAAAACGAATTTATCGACAAATTCATCCAATGGCACGCCGTACTGCAATCCGATTGATACTGCTATGGCAAAACAGTTCATGAGGCTACGGAAAGATGCGCCTTCCTTGTGAAGATCAACGAATATCTCGCCGAGCGTCCCATCGCCGTACTCGCCCGTTCGCAAAAAGACGGTGTGACCTGCAATCTTCGCCTTCTGTGTCCAGCCACGTCGCTTTGCCGGCAAGCGATTGCGTTCCAACGCTTGTGCCACTTTGCGCTTGAAGTCGGTATTGGTCGCATTTGCCAAGATCCGTTGCGCAGCGGCGAGTATTTCATCCGGCCG
>JBPYDX010000116.1:0-4695 GCA_051986115.1 Candidatus Eremiobacteraceae bacterium | reverse complement strand
AAATCGAAGGTTGCAACGCGCGGATCAATAGCGTGAGCGCTCGCGTAGTCGACATCCTCATCACTTGCAAAGCGATAGAGCGGGTTTACCCAATCGTTTGCCCAGCGGTTCAATGTTGCAACTTCTTCTTGCGGCGTTCGCGCGCTAGGTACACGCGCGTAGCCCCAGTGGATCGCATGGTAGTCGTATGGACCAAGGACGAGCTGCCAGTAGGTTCCCTGTTGATAGCCCTTGGGCCATAGATTCAGCGGCGAATATTCCATAACCGAGGTGGCAACGCCATACTTTTCTGTAAAGCTCTTACTTTGCACTTGCTTTGCTGTGTATGCCATCGAGCTGATGAAGTTATGTTGCAGTCCAAAACCGTGCCCAGCCTCATGCACGACGAACGACTGTATCAAATCAGCGTTGTACTGCTCAAGGGCGGAACCGGTGAGCGGGTGACCTTCGCTGGCAAGCGCGATCTTCCCGAACTCGGCTTGCTCGCGGCGCACGACAGCGTAGGCATGCTCGCGCGCTTGCAAACTGTTCCCTGCACCTGCGGCTGTTGGCTCGGTCAAGAATTGCCAGCTTTGATTCGAATATGCCATCACGTCCGCATCAATGACGATGTTGGTGCGGATCATCTCGCCAGTTCGCGGATCGATCACCGGATTTTCGGCTGCGTAGCCGCCGCCGTTCGATTCGGTCATCCAAATGATTGTATTGTAGCGGATGTCATCGGGATCCCAGTTGGGATCGGCGGGTTGATCTTTCACCTGCACGCCGTCTTTAATGCCGATGCGCTCAAATGCCGCATTCCAGGCCAAAACGCCCTTCTTAATGGGCTCGCGATATTGCAGCGGGATGTTGTTAGAAAGATAGTAGACCATAGGGTTTTTGGCTGGCGACAGAGGTTTGGATGGGTCGGTCGGCTGCATGTTCCAACGCACCATGTAGTGCACAAGGCGCGTATAACCCGCATCCGTAGCGAAATTCAAATACGGTGAATCGAAAAAGCCAACCCGGTCGTCGGCGATCCTTGGCATGTATCCGTCGCCCTCAGGCGCCTGCGAAATATTGTAGGCTATCCGGAAGGCGAGCGTGCGTGCGTCCGGCACGTTGTCGACGAGTTGCGGGTTGTCGCTTTTCCACGTTTGATCGGCGTCAACTATAATATTGAGCGGGAAGGCTTTTGTTGGCCCAAAGAGCGTGCGGTCGGAGTCTAAGCTATACGCCTGGTCCGGCTTTGTAGGACCGGTGACCGCTTTAAGCACTGCTGCCAGATTGTATATGTCATTTAAAAAGAACGAGGCATCAATAACAATGTTGCCGTTGCTCGCATTGGTAGCAACGATGGAAGCGACTGCCACAGGCGAACTACTAAAGGTTTGCTTAACTGTGCGCTGGGCTGGTTCGTTGCCCGGCGCAATGAAGTACGTGTTTGGCCAGGAAACGACAACTTTGTTGTCGCTGCGCGTGAAGCGGATCACGCGAGACCACGAGCTAATGCCGCCTGGAATGACTCCCCAGCCTCCCAAACCGTTGACTAATTCCGCACTTTGGATGAAGTCTTTATCAAGCTGAGAGGGAGTAAGTTCGAGATAGACCTTCCCGCTTTTGCGAATCACGTTAAAGAGCCCATTTTGGACTTGGGCCGCCGCTACGAATTTATCGTATGCCGCTGGCGCGCTAGTATCGTCGTCGCCCCGTGCCGGTCGTAACGCGACCACAACCAGCGCGAGCGAAAGACAAAAAACAATTCGAGTGGCCCTTTTCACAAAGGCTGCCTCCGGGACGGGCAAGCTTGGGTACGGCGTATTACTCGTTGTCGGCGGCCTTGCCCTACGTCGCGCAACGATTCAGTGGAACTTCACGTTAAGACAGGGGGCGACTTCTCAAACCACCTGCATGACGCGGGTTCGGGCGGTCTGTGAGTCGCCCTTTGCTATTGCGTTTACGCCGGCCGAGCCGTTGCCACGATGCCCACAATTGCGGCAAACATCGCCACGCTAACACCCACCGACAAGTAATCCGATGTTCCAACGGCAGGCACGATGCGCACGATCGTGACCACAGCCATCGTAGCGACTATTGCAGGGCGCCATCTTCTGGCGTTAAGGAATGTATAAACCGCGGCGATGATGAGCGCGACATTCGCAACAATGGCCGCGCCGATGAGAACGTCGATGCGCTCGGTTGTCAAGGCTGCTAGAGCGTCCCCCAAACCGAGAAGCGCCCAGATCAGCGCGACGCCGCCCGCGCAAAATCGTGCGATATTGGAAAGCGCAATAGGGGTTGCCATCAGGCCTGCTTGCATTTTTTTCTCGAACGGCCCTTCGAAAAAAAAGTTTTTTGAATTTGTCTCACGATGACGAGGAGAATTTTGGGCGGCCGTCAGAATGTGGGCTTCGACATTTGCGCGATGTTGTGCGGTGCTACAGCCCGCAGCTCGTTTCTTTTCCGGTTCATTCCTGTGAAAGGCGACGCTTGTGCTCCAAGAATTGCAGAGTGATCTTAATCTTATCGACGCGCGTAATGAGATTCGCGAACGTATGCGCGAGTACGCCGATATGGGATTGGAGCCACGTACGCCGCACGAGCGCGCCGACGATGCATGGCGGCTCGTGCAAAACGTTCTTGCAGAAGAACTCGCTGCACTCAATCGCGGACTCGATGCTTCTGCCCAGCTTTTAGAGCGCGACCGCCTTGCGTTGCCCGATGGAACAGCGGCCATCGACGTGGTTTATCGCGATCAGAAATTTTCTTTCGCACGATCGAAAGATCGCCGCCACTTGGCTCTCATTGACGAATCGGCAGGGCGTTTACCGGTGGAAGCGGTGGGTAGCAAATTATTCATTGCGGGCGAGCCAATCGGCGCAGCGATTGTGGAGGCGATTGCGCGTCTCGTGCGCCGGGCAACCTCGGGCATTAAGCACTCGGCCGGCAAGAGCGGGCGCTATATGGCCCTTGAGCTCTCAACACGCTGCGCAACGAAGGTCGAGGCAGCCCTCAATTTAGCCGACGACAACGGTTTTCGCTTCGTGGAGTCCTATCGGACCCGCAACCCGGACCGGCGCGTGTTCCTCTTCGAGAGAGCCGTCTCTGCCTAGGGCGTAACGTTCTTTAGCTGTCCTGCGCCGCGGGCGCCGAAGTATTCGGCGACAATTTGGGGTGGGCAAAAACGCACGAACATCCAGGCGAGCAGCGCGAGCAATAGGGTGTCATCAACCACACCGAGGACTGGGACGTCTGCAAACAGGTCAACCGGGGACACGATGATGATGCCCGCCAGCGCAGTGAGCAATTTTAGCCCCGGGTGAACGCGCCGATCTAAGAAGAGCCGAGCTACGCGCATCGCGTTTTTGCGCAACGCCCAAAACAGTTTCATTTTCAACCACAAAGTCAGCATTTCGATACTTCCATCGTCAGCGCAGCGATTCGACAGCGCGCAAATCTTTAAATACAGCGCGTGCGGCGCGCAAGCCTGGCGCTCCACACACGCATCCACCGGGATGTGTTCCCGATCCGCACAAGTACAAACCCGGCAACGGCGTCCTCACAGCGAAGCGATCCTCAAAAATCTGTCCTGGCAAGAGCTCACCATGGAAAATATGTCCCTTGGGTAACCCGAACCGGCGCTCTAAGTCTGGTGGCGTTAATATTTGGCGCGCCTCGACTGCTGTCGGCACATTTGGTGCATACTTGCCGATGGTGGTGACGATGCTATCGGCCGCAGCCTCGCGCTTAGCGTCAGTCCACTCTCCGTCTTTTCGTGTGTATGGGAAATATTGCGCGAAGACCGACAACAGGTGTTTGCCCGCGGGCGCAAGCGTTGGATCGCTGGGCGTTTGCAAAAAGATTTCGAGCATCGGTTCGGACGAAGGCAACCCTGCTGCCGCGTCCTCGTACGCGCGCTGCAAGTAGTCAACATCGGGAGCAATGTGGATAGTCGCGCTGTGGTGCGGAGCCGACTCGCCGGAAGGGCGCGCCGAGAAATTGGGCAGTTCGCCGAGTGCGAGGTTGAGCTTCATCGATGGACCTTCACAACGCCATTCTTTGACTTTGCGAACAAATGCGTCGTCCAGTGTTTTTTCGGGAACGAAGTTCAAAAACGTGGTGAGCGGGCTGGCATTTGACAAAACGTAACGCGCTTCGATCTCGCTTCCATCTTCTAAAACGACACCGGCTGCCCGGCCGTCTTGTACCAAGACCATGCCGACCGGGGCTGATGTTTTGATTTCAGCCTTGAAACTGCGAGCGGCGCTTGCAATTGCGCTGGAAATTGAGCCCATGCCGCCACGCACGTAGCCCCACGCGCCCTGAATGCCCATCGCGCGGCCGGCATAATGATGCGCGAGCACATACCCTGTTCCAGGATTGCGCGGGCCTTCGAAGGTTCCAACGACACCATCGTTAGCAATGGCTGCCTGAAGCATCGGGGTTTCGATATAGTGCTCGACAAAATCAGCGGCCGAACCCCGGAACATTGCTTGCGCTTGCCCCGACAGGCGATCAAAACGCGGCTCTTCTTCAAGGAGCGCGTCATAGATTTCACGTGCATAGCCGCACAGCTGTTCGTCGAGAGCTTGCAAACCTTTGACATCTGAGGCCGAAAAGCGCCCGACTTCCTTGGCGGTCTCTTGCGGATTGCGCCACAGCAAAAGCGATTGCCCATCGCGCGTGGCCGTGAACGAGGTCGGGTCTTTGAGATAG
>JBPYDX010000115.1:0-3710 GCA_051986115.1 Candidatus Eremiobacteraceae bacterium | reverse complement strand
CGTTCCCTCTGCCCAAGCGAGCGTGTCAAGGCATAACACACTGCGAGCTGTTCTAAGCCTTCCTCCGGCCAAGTTTTCATAAACGCACCTGCTCAAGCGAGCGATACATCTCATCGCGTAAACCCAGTCCACCGCAGCGCTCGATGGCAGTCGCAAATGCCTGCGCGAAGAGCGAATTGACAACATCGTGCGATTGTTGAAACGATTCGTCCGCGTCATCAGGGGACGCCGCCAAAACTACGCTTGGTGACGACTTGCTGACAAGCGAGGCAACGAGAACCTGTTCGAACTGGCCGCACAGCTCGTATAACTGACTTTGCATCAGCCGCGCTCGAGGTTGTTGGCTAAACGCAGCATCTCGTCAGCGGCTTGAACGACTTTGGCGTTGGCCTCATACGCCCGCTGGGCCGCGAGCACAGCCATCATAGCGGCCACGACCGTTACATTGGCACGTTCCAAGTAGCGCTGTTTAATCGTGCCCGGCATGGATGTTGGTGTCGAGATATGGGCAGCGCTCGAAGTACCGCTTGAATAGAAGAGGCCGTCCGACCCAAGACGCAGTTGCGCAGTGTCTGCAAACGTGGCAAGTGCGATCCGTCCGGCGCCGACATCGCCGCGTCTCCCGGCCACCTGTGCGAGTACTTTACCGTGTTCGTCAATCGTAAAGCTGGCCGTACCGGCGGGAAGCTGCACGCCTTCAAGTGCCGCTCCATTGGGCAGTCGCAACCTGCCACGAGCGTCGGGTGCAAAGTTACCAGCTCGCGTATATGCCCGTCCGCCAGAAGGAGGCAAGACAATAAAGAAGCCTTCGCCTTGGATAGCAAGGTCAGACGCGTTGCCGGTATGATCGAGCCGTCCTTGTGTAAAGAGCCGCTGTGTGCTCGTAAGCTCCGGCGCCAGCGTGCGTCCATCCGGGCCGATGAGCGATGCAAAATCTGTACGGGTCACGCGAAAGCCAGGGACGTCAACGTTCGCCAAATTCGCAGCAATCGTATCGAGCACCGATTGTTGCGACGCCATAGCAGCGGCCGCCACCGAGAGTGTGCGATTCATCCGCGCAGCACCGGAAGATCGGTGACGACACGTCGCAACGATTCGTCCGTGCTCTGTGCTGACTTTTGGTTGGCTTCGTACGCCCGTTGCGCGGTAATAAGCGCCGACATTTGAGCGATAGGGTCAACGCCAGAATCTTCAAGATAGCCGGCGTGCACGTGGGCACTCGAGCGCGTTGGCACCCATCCAGGCGGCGCCGCAAAGTGGTTCGCAAAATTTTGCTCGCTCGTGTCATTAAATGTCACGATGCGCAGCCGGTCGGTCACTTTTCCCGAGATAATTACTTGGCCGGCTTCGTCTACTCGCGCGCCTTGGGGAAACTGAACTGGCCCCAACCTGCCCAAAACGCGATTGCCTCGAGTGTCTGTGAGGTAGCCTTGCGCGTCGACCAGCATTCGGCCATCACGTGTATACTCAACGCCCGCAGGAGTTGCGATTGAAAAATACCCTGGGCCGTTAAGCGCGAAGTCTGTGCGCACTCCAGTGTTGCGCAGCGAACCCTGCGCCGCACCACTGCGTACCGTGACTTGGAGCTCGTCTCCAAACGAGAGGGAAGCTTGTCGCGCACGAAAACCCGGCGTCGAGGCGTTGGCGAGATTTTCGGCGATGACATCGAGCTCGGCAGCCTGCACGCGCATGCCGGCAGCGGAAGAGGCCAAAGCGTCCGGGCTATCCATAAAAAGAAGCCTCCGCGGTCAACCAGTGGAGGCCTGAGGATATCGGCGCTGTGTGAACGCGAAGCTGCTAGTTTATGTCCAAGTTGTGACAGCTAAAGCAGGCTTTGGCCGGTCATAACTGCAGGTTGCGGAAGGTTTAGGAGCTGGCAGATCGTGGGCGCCACATCTGCGAGTTTCCCTCCTGCGCGCAGCTGCCCAAGATGCGGTTGACTTATTGCGATAAACGGCACGGAATTGCAAGTATGAGCGGTGAGCTCCTTACCGGTTTTTAGATCTATTTTCTCTTCGGCATTGCCGTGATCGGCTGTAACTAAAACGATCGTGCGAGTCTCTAATGCCGCCGCTTCGATTCGACCGAGACATTCATCAACGACTTCCAAGGCGGTAATTATCGCATCCCACTTGCCCGTGTGCCCGACCATGTCGGGATTTGCAAAATTCATGACAGTGAGGGCGTAGCGCTTGGAATGGATTGACTCCACCGCTTTCTCGGTAATTTCACGTGCGCGCATTTGCGGCAGATGGTCATACGTGCCTACATCGCGCGCCGAGGGAACGAGGATGCGGTCCTCGAGCGGGAATGGCTCCTCTCGTCCGCCTGAGAAAAAGTAAGTGACGTGGGCATATTTTTCGGTTTCGGCAAGGCGCAACTGTGGCAGCATTGCCTTCGAGACAACCTCCCCGAGCGTCCACTCTTCAAAAATCTTGCCAAACATCACCGGGTTTGGAAAGTTCACATCGTACAGCGTCATGAGCGCAAAGAGAAAGTCCGCAAAGTGCTCTACCTTGAATTCGCTAAAATCCGGCTGTGAAAACGCGCGCGTCAGTTGGCGCGCCCGATCCGGCCGAAAATTAAAAAATAAACAAGCATCGCCGTTGCGCACAATGGGCTGCGCTTCCCCAATGATCGCCGGCTTTACGAACTCGTCTGTTTCGCCGCGCGCATAGGCATCTTCGAGGGCAGCACCTGGGCTGGAAGCGGTGAAAGCACGGCCGTACACGAGCGCATCATAGGCAACCTGGGTGCGCTCCCAACGCTTGTCGCGGTCCATTGCATAAAAACGCCCGCAGATCATGGAGATCATGGCGTTGCCAAGCTGCTCTGCGCGCTGACGCACTTCTTCTAAATACGTTCCGGCGCTTTGGGGTGGCGTATCGCGTCCGTCAAGAAAGGCTGCTATTTTTACAGGCACTTTTTCTCGAGCGCTTGCATCCATGAGCGCATAAAGGTGTTTCATCGACGAGTGAACGCCGCCCGGTGAGACAAGCCCGAGCAGGTGCAAGACGCCGCCCGTGCGTTTGACGTGTGCGAAGCACTCTTGGAGGACTGGATTGGCGGCAAACGTTCCGTTATCGATTGCGTGGTCGATGCGGGTGACGCTTTGCAGCACGACCCGCCCGGCGCCGAGGTTGAGATGCCCAACTTCGCTGTTGCCCTGTTGCCCTTTGGGAAGTCCGACTGCTTCCTCGGCTGCACCTAATTCCGTATATGGGTAGTCAGCAGCGATGCGCCGGTAATTTGGCAGCGAAGCCGCGGCAATAGCATTGCCACGCACTTCTTTTGCAATGCCAAAGCCGTCCATGACGCACAAAACTACCCGGGGCTGTTCGATCATTTCAGTGCGCTGATGATGAGCTGGATAAAGTTGCGTGCGTCCAGGCTTGCTGAACCAACGAGCCCGCCGTCAACGCTCGGCTGGGCGCTAAAGGTGGCGGCATTCTTCAGATTCATGGAGCCGCCGTACAACATCCGCGCATCTGCGAGGCCACCGGCCATTTGGCGAATCGCTCCGATGGTTGCGTTCGCTCCTGCCGGATCATCTGCCATGCCAGTGCCGATGCACCACACCGGTTCGTAAGCAACGACGATTGACGAACGCTGCTCGTCGGTGAGGTGGCCAAGGCCAGTGCTAACTTGCTCGCCGATTCGCTGCAACGTTTTGCCTTGTTGCTTTTCTTCGAGTGTCTCGCCGACGCAGA
>JBPYDX010000114.1:0-6465 GCA_051986115.1 Candidatus Eremiobacteraceae bacterium | reverse complement strand
CATCGATCATGGAACCATATTCGGCAAAATTATCGCGCCAACATAATGATTGCAACGTGATCTGTTTTGGTGAACGTCTCACTGGGTGGGAAATGCTGCGCGAGTGTCTTGAGGTGTGGCTAGAAACAGCAGCAGAAGGCGGGCGTCACGAGCGACGGGTTCATCAGATTGACGACTATCCGGCAACCCAAGCGACCGCGCTTGTGCAGGAAACCAAATCATGAACGCGCGTTTGTTAGAGCAAGCTGCGTTAGCAACGGCTGATCCGCAAGTCGCGGGCGCGATCGAACTCGAGGAAGAGCGCCAGCGCCGTAACCTCGAGCTCATCGCCTCCGAGAATTACGTGAGCGCCGCTGTGCGGGAAGCTGCCGGCAGCGTCATGACCAACAAATATGCTGAAGGCTATCCGGGCAAACGTTACTATGGCGGCTGCGAATATGTTGATGTTGTCGAATCGCTGGCGGTGCAGCGTCTGCAGAGGCTGTTTGGCGTCGAGTACGCAAACGTGCAACCCCATTCAGGTGCGCAAGCCAACATGGCGGTTTACTTTTCTGCGTTGGCGCCCGGCGATACGATTATGGGAACGGCGCTTGATCACGGCGGTCACCTTACCCACGGCAGTAAAGTTAGTTTTAGCGGCAAGCTCTACAACGTGGTCACCTACGGGGTAAACCGCGAAACCGAGCGCTTCGACTACGATGAGATCCGAGCCATCGCACGCGCGCACAAACCGAAAATGATTATAACGGGATGGAGCGCGTACTCGCGCATCCCAGATTGGAAGGCATTCGCCGATATTGCCCACGAGGTGGGCGCGTCGCTGATGGCCGATATCGCCCATGTCGCCGGGCTCGTCGCCGCGGGGATTCACCCAAGTCCGGTGGGCCACGCCGAGTTTATCACCACCACGACCCACAAGACCTTGCGCGGGCCGCGCGGTGGCGTGGTGATGACTGATGCCGAGCGCGGCAAAGCGATTGCCAAAACCGTCTTTCCCGGATTGCAAGGTGGCCCGCTGATGCACATCATCGCAGCCAAAGCCGTAGCATTTGGTGAAGCCCTGGCTCCCGAATTTACGACGTACGCCCAACAGGTTGTCGCCAACGCAAAAGCGCTGGCCGCCGCGCTCGCAGAACGCGGATTGCGAATCGTCGCCGGCGGCACCGATAATCATTTGATGCTTGTCGATGTATCCGTCAAAGGGCAGACCGGTCGCGCGGTTGAGGAATATTTGGATTCGATCGGTATGACGGTCAACAAGAACACAATTCCCTTCGACAAAAACCCACCGGCAGTCGCAAGCGGTGTTCGCCTCGGAACTCCAGCTGTGACGACGCGCGGATTCAAAGAGCCCGAAATGGTAGCTATCGCCCAGATCATGTCCGAGGCCATCGAGGATGTCGATCGCGGCGCGCAGCGAGAAGCCTTAAGAGCGCGCGTTTTCGAACTCACCGGCCGGTTCGGCGTACCGTAGAGCACGCGCATGGATGTTTCGCTTGGTATGAAGGGAGTGGTGGCGCACCCCGACTTTCCCGGTCTTTCGATTGTCGATCACCCGCTGGTCGCCGACAAGCTGTCGCGCCTACGCGATGCGGCGACCCCGAACAAAGAGTTTCGAGAGCTTTGTGCCGAGCTGGCCACGCTGTTGGCCTGGCCAGCGACTGCCGACCTCGAGGTCGCCGATACCCAAGTGGCTACGCCGCTAGATTGGGCTCCTGCAAAAACAATTTTGCGCATCCCGTTGCTTGTGCCAATTTTGCGCGCCGGCCTTGGCCTGGTGCCGGGTTTTCATGCGCTCATGCCGCAAGCGACAGTCGCACACATTGGTATCTATCGCGACCCGGATTCTTTGCAAGCCGTACCCTACTACGTTAATCTTCCGAGCGATCTGCGCGGTAGGCGCGCCTTTGTGTTAGACCCGATGCTGGCAACCGGAGCATCCGCTAGAGCAACCGTTGCGCTTTTGCTCGAGCGCGGAGCCGAGCTACACGATCTGCGATTTATTTCGCTGATCGCAGCACCCGAAGGCATTAGGGCGCTGTTTAGTTCCTATCCCCAGTTGCAGGCGTTTACGTGCGCGGTGGATCGTCATCTCAACGATCGTGGGTACATTGTGCCCGGTCTGGGTGACGCAGGCGACAGGCTCTTTGGCGCCGGAGCAGGGCGCGTGCCCGAAGTTTCGCGATTGGCTCGCAAAGGCGCGGCCACATGAGCGACGCAACATCCGTGCGCGAACCAAGAACTCAGGATCGTCCATCGTGGGATGCGTACTTCGCTGCCATCACGCGCGCAGTTGCGACCCGGGCAACGTGCTCTCGAAAAGCTGTTGGCGCTATCCTCGTCAAAAACAAACTCATTTTGGCTACCGGCTATAATGGGGCACCCGCTGGGTTGCGCCACTGCGACCACACCGCAGGGGCCGATCTGGTCGATGGACATTGCGCGCGCTCGACCCATGCGGAGCAGAATGCGATCGTGCAGGCTGCCCGCCACGGCATCTCCATTGAAGGCGCAACGCTGTATTGTACCAATAACCCTTGTCTCACATGCACCAAACTTTTGATCAACGCCGGCGTGAAGCGCATCGTGTACGAGGAGCCATATCCCGACCCGTTGTCGTTTGAGTTGTTGCGAGAATCAGGCGTCGAGCTGGTCCGCTTTGAAGAAAGCGTGAGCTAGACCCGATGTACCAGCAACTATTTAATATCAACATTTATTGGTTGTGCGCGCTGACGTTTATACTCGCAGCTGGCGCCTGCGCCATCACAACACCGCTCGTGCGCCGCTTGGCCTTCGCGGTGGGTGTCTTTGACGAACCCGACGGCGACCGGCGCGTCCACTCACAGCCGACGCCGCGACTCGGAGGCCTTGCCCTCTTCATTGGCTTTATGCTGGCGCTCTTTGCCATGCTCAACGTCGCTCTGACCAACAACTTCGTTATCCATCATTATCTAGGCACGCGCGATTTAGCCCATATCATCGGTTTGCTCTCGGGCGGCACGCTCGTGCTAGGCGTCGGGTTGTGGGATGACATTATGGGCATGAAGCCTGCAAAAAAATTTTTGGCACAGTTGGTCGTCGCGGCAATCACAGTCATTCTCTACAAGTTTACCGTTTACGGTTTCACCCTGCCGCACTTCGGATACGTTGCGCTTGGATTGCTGGCAGTGCCATTTTCGATCGTCTGGTATCTTGGCATGTTCAATGCCATCAACTTTATGGACGGCCTTGACGGACTGGTCACTGGAGTCACGATCATTGCGTCGGTCACTATGGTCGTCGTCTCGTTGTGGCACCACGAGTACCTTGTGGCCATCACCATGTGCGCGCTCGGGGGCGCGGCTGCGGGGTTCCTGCCGTTTAACTACAACCCGGCGCGCATTTTTATGGGCGACGGCGGATCGCTGTTCATCGGTTTCGTTTTGGCCAGTGCCGCTGTGATGGGTACAGAAAAAGTTGCGGTGGGCATTTCGCTGCTCGTTCCGCTGCTCGTGCTCGCACTTCCCATCCTCGATACTGCCCGCGTGATCGTAGCTCGCATCGGCAAGCGCGTGCCAGTGTTTGATGCGGACCGCAGTCACGTGCATCATCAGCTCCTTGACTTTGGGCTATCGCAACGGCAAGTGGTCAACCTTATGTACCTCGTCTGCGGCATTTTGGGTGCAATAGCTATCGTGCTTTCGCGGCCAGGAGGGCCGCATATCTTTTGAACTCACCGCTGGTTGTGGCCGTCGTGTTTGGCACGCGGCCCGATGCGGTGAAAATGGCGCCCGTTGTGGCTGCACTTTCCCGAGATCAGCGCTTCCGCTGCATCACGATCGTCAGCGCGCAACACCGCGAGATGCTCGATGAGGTGCTCGAGCTCTTTGGCATAAAGGCAGAATACGATCTGGCGGTCATGACCGAAAGCCAGTCACTGACCGATGTCACGACACGTGTGCTCGAACGCGTCGGTACTGTGTTGCGCGACGTCAAGCCCGAGGTCGTACTCGTGCATGGCGATACGACCACCTCGACCGCTGCAGCTCTTGCCGCCTACTACTTAAAACTTCCCGTCGGACACGTTGAGGCGGGCTTACGGACGAGCACGATCTACGAACCTTTTCCCGAAGAAATGAACCGGCGCCTCACCGGGGCGCTCGCGACGTTTCACTTTGCACCGACGCCGCTTGCCAAACGAAATCTGCTCCACGAAGGCAAAGATCCAGCGGCGATCGTCGTCACGGGAAACACCGTTATCGATGCATTTAAAGAAATACACAAGACCGTTAGCCAGGCCGACGCCGTGCCGGTGAACACGCCCCGAATGATCTTCGCTGAGGCACACCGCCGCGAAAACCTTGGGGAGCCTATGGAAGCAATCTGCCGCGCTTTGCGGCAAGTGGTGAGCTCGAGACCCGATGTCTCGCTCGTTTGGCCGGTGCATCCCAATCCACCGATTGTTGAAGTCGTGCGGCGCAACTTAGATGGCGTGCCGCGCGTGCATCTCATGCAGCCGCTCACGTATCGGCGGCTTGTCGCCACGATCGCACGCGCCACACTTATAGCCACGGATTCGGGTGGATTACAAGAAGAGGCGCCGACATTGGGCAAACCCGTACTCGTGCTGCGCCGCGTTACCGAACGGCCTGAAGGTTTAGACGCGGGCACCCTGTGCCTGGCTGGCGTCCAAGAAGCCGGCATCGTCGAGCGCTTGAGCGGGTTGCTCGACGATCAAAGTACGTATGAAAAAATGGCGCGCGCTGTTAATCCCTATGGCGACGGTCACGCATCGCGGCGCATCGTTGAATCGTTGTGGGCATACTTGCGAGCGGGCGACTTGCCTCAAGAGTTCAATCCATGAAGCAGCAAGATCCGTTGTCGCTCTCGCGGCTGGGCAGCGCGGGGATGTCAGTGCTGGGCACGCTGATTGTTGGCTTTGGTTTGGGATGGATGGCGTCTAGATTTTTACACTGGGATTGGGCAGTTCCGGTTGGCATTGTGTTGGGATTTGTCGCAGGGATCGTCTCGATGTTTCGTCAGCTTGCCGCGCGCATGTAGTCTTTTGACGGCGACCTGAAGGTCCGCCAATACGAACGGGCCGAACGACGAAGTCCGATGGAAAGCCTGCGCCCGTATGGGGTAGCGGTGGCATCGCGCAGCCTTGCGCTGGCGGTACTCGCGGCACTGAGCTTGATCATATTTGCTCACATGAAAATTCCAGCACTGTCATTACTTGCTGGAACGCTCATCGGGCTTGTCTATCTCTTCCACATTGCTGCAAGCTTCAACCGACTGACGAAAGGTGGTAAGGGCTACTTGCCGTTTTTGACAATCGAGTCACTCGTGCGCGTGTTCGTCGCGGGCGCTGCACCCTTTGTGATTGTTGGTCGCGGACCATGGCTGGGTTACTTCACATACCTTGCCGGATTTGTCGCACCATTAGCAGTGGCAATTCTCGTCTATCGGAAACAAATCGATATCAAGTGCGCCCAAATGGGAGCACGAGAGACCTCACAGACGTCCACGTAAAAGGAAGCAATGCAGGAGTCTGTCGGCACCCACCCGCTGTGGCACCTATCATTCTTGCCACCGCCGTTCAATACCGTGCATGCGGACACGGTTGTCGTCACGTGGCTCGCTATGGGGCTGGCCCTGGTTGTCGTTGGGCTGCTGGCTGCAACGCATCCGGTCACGGTCGTCTCAAAGCGCTACAGCGTCATGGAGTTGCTGGTTAGTTATTTGAGCGAAACGACCATCGGGATCTTAGGGCGCAACGGGTTGCCATATGTGCCGTTTGTCATCTCGCTCTTTGTATTTATCTTGCTCTTAAATGAAATCGGGCTTTTTCCGTTCATTGGACGCTCGCCGACCTCAGACCTCAACACGACGGCGGCGCTGTCCATAACGACGATTTTGCTCATCCAACTCGTTGGCATTGCGCGCCACGGGTTGGGTTACTACAAACACCTCATCATCAAGCCGGTGTTTCTCGGCGTTTTGATGCTGCCAATCACGCTCATCGACGAGCTCGCGCGGCCGGTAACGCTGGCAATGCGGCTCTTTGGAAATATTTTCGCCGGTGAGATCTTGCTGGTTGTAGCCTCGGTCATCATCACGGCCGGCATTGTCTTGGGCCCGTTTAACGTTTTTGGGCTTCACGTCTCGCTACCGATATCAGAGTTGACCAAAGCCGCGCCGCTGCTCATTTATTTCTTCAACCTGATTATTGGCGTTATCCAAGCAGCTGTTTTTACGCTTTTGACAATTGCGTACCTCATTACACCAACTCAAGAAACCACGGATCACTAAAGGGAGCAAATCAGTGGAAAATGCAATCCTGACCGCCTCAGTCATCGTCGGCTTCGCGCTGATGGTGGGCTTCGCTGCGTTCGGTTCAGCAATAGGCGACGGCATCATCGGCAGTAAGGCGGTCGAATCGATCGCCCGCCAGCCCGAAGCGCGCGGCAATATCTTCTTCTTCTA
>JBPYDX010000113.1:0-5742 GCA_051986115.1 Candidatus Eremiobacteraceae bacterium | reverse complement strand
TCGGCTGCTTTGTTTGCGACTGCATCACGTCTTCATTGCCGGGAGAGTTGTCGTCGTTGTCGTCACAAGCAAAACCGGACTGCATAGACATTAGGTCTGCAACCGTCATTTGCTGCTTGCGAGGATCAGGGTGTGCAAAAGGTCCGTAGTTCGCTACAAGTTGATAAACTGATGATTGGGGATTGAACGGCGCGCCGTCTTGTATGGCACGCCCGATCATCAACGTCGTAACGCTCTTGCCTGCCGAACGGACGTCATGCAGCTGATCTTGGTTAAAACCATTAAAGTATTCGTCGAGAACGAGCTTACCGTGACGCGCCAGCGTTATGCTTTGAATGTAAGGGGAGCGTAGTGACGTCGCCTGTTGCTTCGTGAGATCGCTCATAATTGCCGTGAGCTGGGCGGTGTCAATACCGACAGCGTCAAGTGAACCTACACTCCAACCGTCGTTTTCTTGCCGAGGTGTGTGATAACGGTACGGTGGTGTTGGCTCTAATTGCTCGCGCCGAAAAACAAAAGTACCCGGCACTTGTTCGAACTGAAACGTTAGCGTGTCCGCTGCTTGGTCGTACTCGCCGACAATTGGCGCCTTACCTTCGGCTTGCAGCTTCACTTGCTTACCGTTTAGAAGGATCGTGCGGGTGCCGATATAAGCGCCTAAGTTCTGTTCGGGATTCCGCAAGAAGGCTGACAACGAGCCATCACGTTGTGCTTGAATGTATAGATGAACGTGAATGACATCGGCGAGCGGGGAAGGATCATGAACGATTGGAGTTGCCCAACTGTGGTCGAAGGTACCGCCTGGCGCTTGGACCCAAAAGCCCTCGCGCGTCGTGCCCAGTCCCGCTGGGTAATGAACCTCAGCGGACCACAGCCCGATAAGATTCGCCGCGACTATTAAACTAGCTACAAGCATCGTAAACGTCCGAAGAACAAAATATTAGTTATTAAAGGAAAATGCAACTGCCTTTAAATCGCTCTTGATCAACAATTTCCCCATCAAAAATTCTCCCAACAAATTCATAACGCTTCTCGGCCGTGTGGCGAGAATGAGAAGCGTGCGCACTGGGCAAGTTTGCCGCTTGAGGTCTTGGTTCACGGAAGCGAGCAAGCCTTACAAATTAGCGTAAGCTCGCCTCGCGGGGCCTATCAAAAAGACCGAACTGCACGTCGGGGGTCAGCTTTGCTTGTTTTCGTGAGTTGCATTGTGGGCAAAGACCTTGAATGTTCCAGATATACGAGCAGCCGCCAGCACTTAGGGGAACAATATGGTCAGCGGTCAGTGGATTTTTGCAACCGCAGTTCGCACATCTACCCTTTTGGCGTGCTACGATCTTCTGCCACTCAGTTGCTGTAAAGAACCCGATGGAGTTATGGTGTAAGGCCCGCCTTCGCCGATTGCTTGCCAACCTTTGTTCCGGATTTGCCCTGGCTCTACGCTGTGCGCGAACTACTAATGGTTGAATTGTCAGCAAGAGTTTGCGATTAAGGCTATTGCGCGCGTTGATTATTAAATGATTTTTACGATAGTATTCTTTTGCTTGAGCCAGCAGCCTAGCGCGATTGGCCTTATAATATTGGCGCTTATGATCTGGATGGGCTTTCCGCCAAGCCGCTAGATAAGCGGAGCGACACTTTTTGCATCGCCCGTTAACTTTAAGGGTCATGCACTTGGCGCACATTGATGCCAAAGTACTGCTCCATTTATTATTTTTGGTGTTTTGGTGTTACTGTAATACTTTATCCCTCACTTGAATGGTAGGTCAAGAAAGTTGAATCTGATACGCGAAGTGAGTTGTTTGGATCAACATTCGTTAAAGGGGTTGAGTCAGAGTTCGTGTGAATATGACTTTCTTGTCATTCCAATACGGAGGGGTGGCAGAGCGGTTGAATGCGATGGTCTTGAAAACCATTAGGGGCGCAAGTCCCTCGTGAGTTCGAATCTCACCCCCTCCGGCCGGCTGCATCTCATTATCACCGGGCGCGTTCACGGCGTCTTCTTCCGGGCCAGCGCGCAAGAGTTGGCCGACGAGCTCGGATTGACCGGTTGGGTTTCAAACCGTGCTGACGGCACTGTCGAGCTTGTCGCAGAGGGTTCGCAAAAATCGCTCGACCGGATGCGCTCATGGGCTCACCATGGTCCGCCGAGTGCGCACGTCGAAGGCGTGCGCGAGATCGATGAGCCGGCGACAGGAGAATTTACAAACTTTCAATTGCGCGGCTCGTATTGACGCAACCGTTCGTGGTCGTTGTGTGTGTCGATGTCGGCGAACGCCTGCGGCAGGTGCGCCGCAACAAAGATTGCACGCTCGCGATGTTGCGAGATATAAGCCTTCGCGCCGCGGTCGCCGCGCAATTTGAGCAGCGCCGGAAAATCGGATTGCGGAAATAACGCCGGCGTCCCCCAAACGTTGCCCGATCGTAAAGCCATGATTGCCTGCGGCTCCAATGCGCTGCGTGCGATGATGTCGTTCAGGTCGAATGCGGTTATAAACGGTTGATCGGCAACCATAAGGATACAAGCGTCGTCATCGAGATGATCAGCTATGCCAACGCGGATCGAACTTGACAAGCCTTCCTGCCAGCGGTGATTTTCAACGACGGCGCAGCGACGAGCGTCAACAACATCCAGGATTGCCTGTGCATGGGCGCCGAGTACTAGCGTACAGCTCGATGCACGAGAGCTCGCAGCGGTATCGATGGCATGCTGCAAGAGCGGCTTACCGGCAAAGTGGAGCAGTTGCTTTGCGGTTCCATCTCCTAGACGGGAGCTTGCGCCTGCCGCCAACACGACGCAACCGACATGTCTAGGCATATGGGAGCAAAACCTCGAGCATTTCTTCGTGAATCTTGCCGTTGGAGGCAACCAATTGACCGCCTTCGAGCTGCAATTGTTTGTCGCGGTAGTCACTCACGCGGCCACCTGCTTCTTCTACAATGACTGTGCCGGCTGCGATATCCCAAGCGTGCAGTCCGGGTTCCCAAAATCCGTCAAAGCGCCCGGCCGCCACATAGCAAAGATCGAGCGCCGCTGACCCGTCACGGCGAATGGCTTGGGCGCGAAACATGAAGTCGGTAAATGGCGCTATGTTACCGCGCGGATCGTTGACTTTATGAGCTGGGAAGCCGGTGACAAGCAACGCAGCACGCAACTCATCTTGAACCGAGACGGTCAGGGATTCTCCATTGCATGTCGCGCCCTGGCCGCGCCTCGCGGCGTAAAGTTCGGATGCCATCGGGTCGCAGACAATCCCGAAATCGAGATAGCCATCACGCTCGAAAGCTATCGAGACACAAAAGCAACGGTAACCGTGCGTATAGTTCGTCGTGCCGTCCAGTGGATCGACAATCCACCGGTGCGAGCGATCGCTACCCGATTGCCCAGCCTCTTCGCCCAGCACTGCGTCGTTTGGGAACTTTTCGCCAATCCGAGCTCGAATGAGCGCTTCGCTTTGCGTATCGGCTTCAGTCACCAGGTTGGAGCGCTCATCCTTCGAGCGCACCTTCATGTGCGTTCCAAGCCTGGCCCGCAAGAGCGCTGCTGCTTCCTTGGCTATCGAGCAGCCTAATTCAAAACGTTCGTCGCTGTGGAGCACGTGCTCTCCCAACACAACTGGCATCTTGCCATAACGACATACGCGCATTACACTTAAATGACGATGCCTGTGAGCGACGCCATTCGAATTGTTCCCCTCAAACTCCCTGACGCGGTGCGCGTTGCACCAACCTCGGTTTCGGTTACGTATCGCGGTGGACCATTGCTCACAAACGTGGAGGTCTTTACAGCGTTTTGGGGAGCCGCGTGGAACGCGGCGCCGCTGGCGACTGCGGCAAAAACGCTGAACGGGTTTTTTGATTTCATTGTCTCAAGTGCGCTGATCGATCAGTTAACTGAGTACAGCGTGTCGGGGAAAACAATTGGATATGGATCGCATGTCGGCTCGACTGTGGTGACGACGCCAGCTCCATCCACCAGCGTCGCTGACAGCGCCATCCAACAAATGCTTTCTTCGCAAATTGCTTCGAATGCAGCCTTTGTGAAACCCAATCCGAATACGCTGTACGCTGTTTTGTTGCCCTCGGGCGTGACCGTGACACAAGGCGGCTCGAGTTCTTGTCAAGCGTTTTGCGGCTATCACGACACTTTTGGGACGAACCTTTACTATGCTGTTTTGCCGTATCCGGACTGCACAGGCTGTGAAGGCGGCCTGTCCGTGACCGATGCCTTGACAACGGTTGCTTCGCATGAATTATCAGAAGCGATTACCGATCCGGTTCCAGGTCAGGGTTGGTACGATGACACAAACGGCGAGATCGGCGACATATGCGCGTGGCAAACAAAAAAGTTAGGCGCATACACGATTCAGTTGGAATGGTCTAACAAAGCGGGCGCCTGCGCCTAATTGCCTGCCGCTTTGTGCTCAAACTTGCGCGCCAACCCAGGCAGCGCCTCGGCATAGGTTGGATGAATGTGCATTGATCGCGCGAGCACTTGCCACGTTGACTTTGCTTCCATATGCGCCAAAATCACGTGCACCAACTCGCCCGCTTCGTAACCGACAAGCGTCGCCCCAATGATTGCATCAGTTTCTTCATTGATAAGTAATCGATAATAGCCGTCGTGTTCGCCCCATTCGATTGCGCGAGCTATCTCATCCATCCCCATCCGGACCGATCGCGCTATGATGCCCTTCTTCGCGGCCTCATCGCTGTCCAGACCCACGCGGCCCACCTGCGGTTCTGTAAACGTCGAGTACCCCAGAACCCGGTCATCGCGAGTGCGCGGTTCCCCCGCTAAAATCGCTTTGACGCGGCGATAATCTTCCCACGCGACATGGGTGAACGCTGGCTGCCCGCTGACGTCTCCTAGCGCGTACACACCGTCGCAGCTTGTTTGGAAGTGCTCGTTAATGACTACGTACCCGCGATCATCGAGCTTCACCCCGCCTGCTTGGGCGTCGAGAGCTTGGGTGTTGGGAGTTTGCCCAATCGCCACTAAGAGCGCATCGCCCTCTAATGTGCTTGCGTCGTCGAGCGCGAGCCGAAATGTTTCTCCATCGAAGGCAACAGACGTGACATTGCATCCCAAATGGAACATGATTCCGTCTCGGATGAAGCTGCTCTCCAAAACAGCGGAAGCTTCGGGTTCTTCGCGATTGAGAACGCGCGCGTGCGTGTCGATGATGTGCACCTCGCTGCCCAGGCGCGCCATCCCCTGCCCAAGTTCAAGGCCGATATATCCGCCCCCCAAGACAATGAAGCGCGAAGGCCGCTCGCGCAATTCAAAAAAGTTTAGGTTTGTGAGATACGGAGTGTCTTTGAGTCCGGGGATGTCGGGAATGCGGGGGCTCATGCCGGTATCGATGATAACAACAGGGGCGCTGACGCTCGTCGTGCCACCGCTGACAACGCGTGGACCTTCAAACGCGGCCTGTGCTTTGACGACCTCGACGTTGGCTTCGCTCAATTTTTGTACGACGCCAACCTGCCATTCGTTTCGAATCTTGCGGACGCGTTCCATGACTGCGCCAAAATCAACCTCGACGTTTGCGCGCACGCCAAGTGGTGCTAACAGGCGAGCCCGTCCGGCACCGTGCGCCGAGGCTAGAAATGTTTTCGAGGGCGTGCATCCATAGTTGACGCAGCTTCCTCCAATTTTTCCACGCTCAAAGAGAACGGCGCGTTTGCCGCGACGCGCAAAGTCGATGGCTAGAGGAACGCCACCTTGACCGCTACCTATGA
>JBPYDX010000112.1:0-3624 GCA_051986115.1 Candidatus Eremiobacteraceae bacterium | reverse complement strand
CTTCTGTGGAGCTTTCTTGGTTCGGCCCGCCGTCAAGAGCGACCTTGCACAGGGCGCTCTTTGGAGTAACTTAACGCACTTTGGGGAACAACCGACCATAGGGTTAGGCCATGGAGCTGCAAATTTGGACAAAACGCGAGTTATGAAGGCGTGTGGTTACTGCGTCGCCTTTGCGCTTGCAATTGTATGTGCGTTCGTTGCGCCTTCACACGCAGCTGAAATGTTGCAATCATTTGATGGCAATACTGGTTGGATCAACTCGGCTCCCCTGACGGTTGAGTCACTGCGCGGCAAGGTTGTCTTAGTAGATTTTTGGGAATATACGTGCGTCAATTGCCTGCGCACGCTTCCGTACTTGAAAACGTGGTACGATCGATATCATCAATACGGCTTTGAAATCATTGGCGTCCACTCACCTGAGTTTGATTTTTCTAAAGATGCCTCCAACGTAGAGGCAGCAGCAAAAAAACTCGGCGTGACCTGGCCCGTCGTTTTGGATAGCAACCTTGCTATTTGGCAGCGCTACCAAACCAACGCGTGGCCGCGTGAACTGCTTGCTGGACCCGACGGCCGTGTGGTCGAGGATCGAATTGGCGAGGGCGGTTACCCCGACACCGAGAGAAAAATTCAAGCGCTCATCCGCCAGCAAAACCCAAACGTCAAGTTGCCGGAGCCGATGGCGCTGTTGCCGCAGGATAGTTACGACAAACCAGGTGCGGTGTGCTATCCGCAGACACCAGAGCTTTACTTGGGTCCGTACCACCAAGGCGTCGTTCGTAACCCCCAGGGCTACAGTCCGGGCGAAGTCGTCGACTATACCGATTCAGGTCGAAATCACGAAGATGGCTACGTGTATCTGCGCGGCCCGTGGTTCAACGCCGATGAAGCGGTTGTCCACGCGCGTAGCGACACCGATGCGAGCGATTACATCCGCGTACCGTACCACGCAATTCAAGTCGTCTCGGTCCTCAAGCCCGAGAAGGGTCCGGTAACCGTGTATGTGGATCAGGATGGGAAGCCGCTAGCAAAAAGGGATGCCGGCGCTGATATCCGCTTTGATGAAAACGGGCGATCGTATATTGTTGTCGACGCACCGCGCGCCTACGAACTGGTGATGAACCGTTACTATGGGAAGCATGAATTGCAGCTGAGCCCGGTGCAATACGGCCTGGGCGTGTACACGTTTGACTTCGAGTCGTGTGAGGTTGGTACCGATCGCTGACTTAAGATGGATTTTGCAGCGAGTGAATTTCGTCGAGCAACCGTAGAACAACGTCAACGCCTGCAAGATTGATGCCGCACACGTCAGTAAGCCGGCGGATTGTCGCTAAACGTTCAACATCCTCGCTTGAGTAAAAACGCACATCATCGACGATGCGAGGGTGCAAGAGCCCCGCTCGCTCGTAGCGCATGAGGGTTTCTGGCGCGACGTCGAGTCGAACGACCACCACATTAATAGCAAAAAATTCTTGTGTCACGCCGGCTTCCATTAGTTTGCTTTTGTCGAACTCGCAAGCTTGCGCCAAGCCTCTTTTTCTTCGTCTGAGAGCTGCGCAGGTAGTTGGGTTACGAGCGTCACGTAGAAGTCCCCGTGGCCGCCACCTCGTAAGCGTGGCATGCCCTTGCCCGCGATGCGCAACTTGCGGCCATTTTGTGACATGGGCGGGACCTTGAGTTCGATTCGGCCGGTCATCGTTTGGACGAGCACCTCGCCTCCCAGAACCATCGTGTAAACGCTGGTCGGCTGCTCGATTGAAAGGTCGTCGCCTTTACGCGAAAAGACCGGATCGGGCAAGATGCGCACGACGAGATACAGGTCGCCGTTTGCGCCGCCACCCAAACCCGGCTCGCCTTGACCGGCAAGACGAATGCGCTGCCCGTCGCGCACTCCAGGCGGAATCGTTACTTCCAGATTTTTGGTCGACGGGATAAAGCCGTTGCCATGACACTGCGGACATAGCTTGCCGTGATCGTTTCCCGTGCCGTGACAGGTTGGACAGGTAACGTGCGTTTGCAACGTGAGCGTGCGCTTGCCGCCTGCATAAGCGTCTCGAAGCGTGAGATCGATTTCGCTCTCGACGTCGGAACCACGCGCGCGCCGTTGCGTGCGCGCGCCTGCGCTGGCGCGGCCGATGTTGCCAAAGAACGCTTGGAAAAAATCAGAAAAGCCGCCTTCGCCATCTCCGAAATCGAATTGGACTCCGCCCTGTCCGGGCTGATACTGGTAGGTCTGACCGCCTTGGTAATCGCGGACCCGCTGTTGCCAATCGCTGCCAAGCGTGTCGTAGGTTTTGCGCTTTTCCGGATCGCTGAGGACTTCATAAGCCTCAGTAATTTCTTTGAATTTCTCTTCGGCTTCTTTTTTCTTGGTCGGATTGACGTCGGGATGCCACTTGCGCGCGAGCTTACGATACGCCGACTTGACCTCTTTGGTCGACGCATTTTTGGCGACGCCGAGCGTCTTGTAATAGTCCTTATACTGAACGGGCATAAAGTGTGCCCGTTATTCGGAAGATTTGGAGACGATGACCTGCGCGGGCCGCAAGACATCATCCCCTATCGTGTACCCTTTGCGGGCTTCCTCGACCACCGTGTTGGCAGGAACATCGCTCTCAAGACGAGTGCCGACGGCTTCAGAAACCTTTGGATCAAAAGTCTTTCCTGTGACGGTGAGCGGGCGTACGCCCTCGGATTCCAGCAGCGACGAAAACTGTTTGACCGTCGCCAGCAGGCCGTCGACGAGCTGTTCGGGCGGCGTGCCCGCTTCGCGATAGGCAGCGGCGCGCTCGAGGCTGTCCAGCACGGTGAGCATGCGGTTCAACACTGCGCGCCGGCCGGCGTCGGATTGCTCGCGAATCAGCCGATCCGTACGCTTTTTATAGTTGTCGAAATCGGCCAGCGCACGCAAATAGAGATTGCGCTGTTCTTCTACTTGTTTGCGAGCATCATCAAGCGCGATCTGCTGCGCCCCACCTGCCTCGCCAGGCACTGGCCCATTAGCTTGTGCATGGTCGACTCCAGGGACTGCCGAGCTTGAGAGCGAGTCGAACTCGTCGCCATCAGCCATACGTGTGGTTTTGTTCCTTACGTCTCTTTGTATTCGGCGTCAATAACGTCGCTATCGGGTGCTGTTCCCGAACCGCTGCCTGATGGCGCGCCGCTAGGTTCGCCTTGCTCTTGACCGGGCGCGCCGTTGCCGGTGGGACCGCTGGTTGCTCCAGCAGTTTGGTAGACTCCTTGAGCAATTCGATACGAGACTTCTTGCAGGCGATCGGCCGCGCGCTTGAGTTCGTCTGTGCTCCCGCTTTTGAGCAGCGAGCGAACGTCATCGAGCGCTTTTTCAAGTTCGGCCTTGTCGCTGCCGGATATCTTGTCGCCAAGATCCTTGAGCGTCTTCTCGACTGAATAGACTTGGGTCTGCGCGTGATTGCGAATTTCAGCTTCGTCGCGTTTGCGCTTATCTTCGTCGGCATGCGACTTGGCATCGGTCACCATGCGATCGACCTCGTCCTTGGAGAGGTTGCTCGACGCGGTAATCGTGATGCGTTGTTCCTTGCCTGTGCCAAGATCTTTGGCGGCAACGTGCGTGATGCCGTTGGCGTCGATGTCAAAGGTGACTTCGAT
>JBPYDX010000111.1:0-3403 GCA_051986115.1 Candidatus Eremiobacteraceae bacterium | reverse complement strand
GTATGAATATTTCAGCACCGTTCATCGCTCGTCCGGTTGCAACGACGCTGCTAACGTTGGCCATTGCGGCGGCCGGGTGGCTCGGCTTCTCGAAATTGCCAGTCGCGGCGATTCCGCAAGTTGATTTCCCCACGATCGTGGTCAGCGCACAGCTTCCCGGCGCTAGCCCCGCCACGGTAGCAACGAGCGTCGCTGCCCCGCTTGAACGTCATCTCGGAAAGATCGCCGACGTCACTGAAATGACCTCGGCAAGCGGGGTCGGAGCGACGCGCATCATTCTGCAATTTAATCTCAACCGCAAAATTGATGGGGCTGCGCGCGACGTCCAAGCCGCCATCAACGCCGCGCGCGCCGATCTTCCTGCAAACCTTCCCAAGAATCCAACCTACTACAAGTACAACCCGGCGCATGCACCAATCCTTGTTCTGGCGCTGACCTCTAAGACAATGACACAAGGTCAAATCTATGATGCGGCGAGTAACATCTTGGTGCAGCGGCTCGCAACGCTCCGTGGCATCGGAAGCGTGTTCGTTGCTGGCTCGACGCCTCCGGCAGTGCGGGTCGAACTCAATGCGCAGGCGCTTTACAAATATGGTATTGGACTGGAAGACGTCCGTGCGGCGCTCGCCTCAGCCAACGCTAACAGCCCGAAGGGCACGATCGATGACGGCGATCGCCGCTATCAGATCTATGCCAACGATCAAGCCAAAGTCGCAGCAGACTATTCACCACTCGTAGTCGCCTACCGAAACGGCGCAGCGGTGCGCCTGTCAGATGTAGCCGCCGTAAGCGATTCCGTAGAGGATACGCGTAACCTCGGCATGTTCAATGGGCACTCGTCCGTCTTGCTGTTTCTGTACCGTCAGCCAGGCGCCAACGTCATTGACACCATCGACAATGTAAACGCCGAGCTGCCACATCTGGAAGCCGCGATTCCCGCCGATGTGAAATTAGCGATTGCCATCGACTACAGCACCACGATCCGCGCTTCATTTCATGATACCGAACTGACGCTGGTCATCGCGATTATACTCGTTACACTAGTCGTGTATTTTTTCCTCCGCGACTTTCGGGCGACAATTATTGCCGGCATCACGGTGCCGATCTCGATAATCGGCAGCTTTGGCGTGATGTATGTCCTCGGCTATAGTTTAAACATGTTTTCGCTGATGGCACTCACGATCGCGACCGGCTTCGTCATCGACGACGCGATTGTCGTTCTGGAAAATATTTCCCGGCATATAGACAGGGGAATGTCCCGAATGGAGGCGGCAGTCCGTGGGACGCAGGAAGTTGTTTTTACGGTATTCTCAATCAGCCTTTCACTAATCGCTGTCTTCATTCCGATCTTATTGATGGGGGGGATTCTCGGCCGGTTGTTTCGCGAATTCACCGTCACGCTCTCGATCGCCATTTTGGTCTCGCTAGCTATCTCGCTCACGATCACACCGGCGATGTGCGCACTCTTGCTGAAAAGGCGGCAGTCGCATGGACGCTTAACCCGTCTCAACTCATTTGAACGCGCACGGCAAAGCTACGCCCGTTCGCTGGCATGGGTGCTACGACACATTCGTCTTGTTCTGTTTATTTTGCTAGCAACGATTTGTCTCAATGTGACGCTGTTCGTCACCGTACCCAAGGGTTTGTTGCCCGAGCAGGACAATGGCCGCCTGCTTGGCTGGATACAAGCCGACCAAAGCATCTCCTTCCAGGCGATGCGTGGCAAGTTGCAGCAAGTAATGGCCATCGTGCAAAGTGACCCAGCAGTTGAAAGCGTCGTAGGGTTCACCGGTGCGGGCAGCTGGGGCGCAACGAGCAACACGGCGACGGTGTTCGTTGCACTCAGATCGCTATGGCAACGGCCGCCGATTGATAAAGTAGTCGAGCGTCTGCGCCCAAAGCTCGCTCAAATCCCGAGCGGGCGTCTTTACTTGACCGCCTCCCAGGACCTGCGCGTCGGTGGACGGCAGAGCAGCGGACAATACCAGTACACATTGCTATCGGATGATGCGGAAGCACTTTTGTCGTGGACGCCAAAACTCGTTGACGCGCTTCAACACGATTCCGTTCTAACGGACGTGAACTCTGATCAGCAGCAGAGGGGACTCGAGACTTTTGTTAACATCGATCGTGATACAACCGCGCGTCTCGGCATTTCTCCCGAGCAGATTGACAATACCCTCTACGATGCGTTCGGCCAGCGTCAGGTATCAGTCATTTACAATGCCGCCAATCAGTATCATGTCGTGATGGAGATCGATCCACGTCTTGTGGAGTATCCGAATTCTCTGCGTGACGTTTACGTTGCTACCGCCGCGGCGGCGCCATCCGGAACCGCACTATCAAATGCGCCGGCCGGGACCGTGGTGGGCCCCAATACGCCCCCAGTAAGCATCAATAATTCGGCGCGGAACAGTTTCATTAATGGAATTGCCAACACGGGTAAGGGTGCCACATCGTCTGGAACTGCCGTAAGTATGACTCCGGAGATCATGATCCCCCTTGCGGCAGTGAGCAATCTCAGCCTTCGCTACGCGCCGCTGTTCATCAATCACCAGGACTCGTCGGTGGCCGCGACCATCTCTTTCAACTTGAAGCCGGGCAGCTCACTTGGCGAAGCGCTAGGCGATATCGATAGTGCGATTGGCCACGTCCACATGCCCGCCTCCATACATGGCGCGCTCGCGGGTACAGCGCAGGTGTTTCAACAATCCGTCAAGAAGGAACCGATCCTAATCACGGCAGCAATATTGGTCGTATATATCCTGCTCGGCGTTTTGTACGAAAGCTATATCCACCCGATCACGATTCTGTCGACACTACCGTCGGCCGGGATGGGGGCGTTATTGGCCCTGGTATTATTCGGCGTGGCATTCGATGTTGTTGGGATGATAGGCATCATTTTGCTTATTGGCATCATTATGAAGAATGCGATCATGATGATCGACTTTGCCATTTCGGCGAGGCGATCGGGCGTTTTAGATTCCCATGAAGCCATTTTTCAGGGTTGTCTCTTGCGTTTTCGCCCTATCCTGATGACCACCGCCGCCGCGATTGTGGGCGCGGTGCCACTGGCCCTGAGCTTTGGCAACGGGGGCGAAATTCGCAGGCCTTTGGGAATTGCAGTCGTGGGCGGTTTGATCGTCAGTCAGTTGATGACCCTATATACGACGCCGGTTCTCTACGTGTTTATGGAACGGCTTAGCCAATGGTCCATGCGCATATTTCATCAATTCAGCGCACGCTAGTATCGCACTTTTTTGAGTTTTGCGTTCTTGAAGAGCCGAGCAGGTTAGGCTGGGCTAATCAAAGGGCTGATGGATCAAGGACAATGGCGTCCTGCCATTACCGCAGCCGATCCTGCATAGAGATTGATCGCTTCAAATGTTGTCAGCCTGTGGGT
>JBPYDX010000110.1:0-6162 GCA_051986115.1 Candidatus Eremiobacteraceae bacterium | reverse complement strand
TCGTTGGGCAACTCGCTCGATCCCATGGAGCTCGTCAACACGTACGGCGCCGACGCTACGCGCCTCGCGATCGTGAGCCAAATGCACGCAGGCCAGGACGTACGCTTTTCGAACGATCGCTGCGAGGAAGCCAGAAAATTCGGTAACAAAATCTGGCAATCCGTACGATTCGCACTGCAGACGTTCCCGGAGCTTGCAACTGCCGGCGAACCCCTGCCTTTGCCTGCCACACGCGATTGGTCGCTCGCAGATCGATGGATCATGGACGCATTACAGCAGACAATCGAAAAAGTCGACAAAGCCGCGGATGGGTACGATTTTTCCGAATGGTCGCAAACGCTCTACACTTTCATTTGGAAACAGCTCTGCGATGTCTACATTGAAATTGCCAAAGATAAGGCGCCCACGCGCGCGCCCATTTTGGGTCGCGTCCTCTCAACGGTCATGCAGCTGTTACATCCGTTGATGCCGTTTCTCACCGAAGAGCTATGGCAGAACTTACCTCATAGCGCCAAACGTATCGAGCAGGCACTGTGGCCCCCACAGGACAGCGCGCTGCGCGACCGTGGCGCGCACGCCGACATGGAAAGGCTTTTAGAATTTATTGAAGCTGTGCGAGCCCTGCGAGCGCTGCCCAAGCTCCCCTACAGAGAGCTTCGCGATGTTTGCATCGTGGGTGCAGACGGAAATCTCGCCACGCTGCTCGAGCAAGAAAGCGGCATCGTCCGAAAGTTAGCACGGGCCAACGCAGTCATACAAGTGGGTCAAAACGACGGAAGGCCAAAGCACGCCGTCTCACGCCGACTGGGAGCAGTTGAAGTGTTGCTGCCCGTTGATGCTGCTTTTATCGAAAAAGAGCGTGCTGCACTTCGTAAAGAGATCGACCGCGCCCGAGCAGATATACAAGCACTCGAGCGCAAACTCGCGTCAGCCGGCTTTGTAGAGAAGGCGCCCACGGAGGTCGTCCAGAAAGAAAAAGCCCGGCTCCAAGAACTACACGCAAACCTTGCGATGAGTTCGCAGCGCCTCGACTCATTAGCATAAGAGCGGGAAAGGGCTGGACCCCACTTGGTATCTGCGCACGGGACGACCCTGAAAGAAAAGAGGGTCGTGCTTTCGGCTGCCGAGCTGCAGCGCACGATCGAGCGTTTAGCTCAGCAAATCATTGAACCCAACGGCGCAAGTGAGTCGCTGCTCCTGATTGGCATTCGCAAAGGCGGCGAAAACCTGGTGCGCCGCATACACGCTCAAATCAAAGCGCGTACAGGCATCACACTGCCAACCGGCTTTTTGAACATCACTATCTACCGTGACGACGACGCAGCGCGCGACATGCCCGATAGCCAGATAACAGCTGACATCTCAGGTAAAGAGGTCGTCATCGTTGACGACGTTCTTTTCACCGGGCGAACAGTGCGCTCGGCGCTGGATGCGATCACCGATCTAGGCCGGCCTCAAGTTGCCCGACTCTGCGTGCTCGTCGATCGCGGCCTGCGCGAATTGCCCATTCAGCCCGATTATGTCGGACGCTTTGTTCCCACGTCGAGATCCGAACACGTCGAAGTGCACTTAGCGCGCGAACAAAGCGATAGCGACCGCGTTATCATATACGAGCGAACGTGACCAAGCCAAGACATCTCCTCGATCTCGATGATGCTGACCGGCAGTTCATCGAGGCGTTGATAACACGCGCCCGAGCGTTCAAAGCTGGCGTCCCTAACGAGAACATTCGCTTGCGCGGCAAAATTGTGCTTGCTATGTTCTTCGAGCCGAGCACACGCACGAAAACTTCTTTCGCCGCGGCGGCCACCCGCCTGGGGGCTCATTTTCTAGATTTTGCAACCCAAGATTCGTCGCTGGTAAAAGGTGAATCTTTAGAAGACACGATGCGCACGGTTCGCGCCATTGGCGCAGACGCAATCGTCGTTCGTCACAAAGAAGCCGGCTTCGCGCACGCCCTCGCTCAATATTTTGACGGCGCGGTTATCAATGCGGGCGACGGCTCGCACGCCCATCCCACTCAAGGGCTGCTCGATGCCATGACGCTCGTGGAAGAGTTTGGGGACCTTCACGGCCGCAAGCTCGTCATCTGTGGGGATATTGGCCATAGCCGCGTTGCCCGCTCAAGTGCAAGAGCCGCGTGGTTGCTCGGCGCACACGTCACGTTGTGTGGCGCACCACTGCTGCTGCCGCCCTCTTCGCCCGGCTGGGGATTTGCACAACTTGACGCGGACATGGACAATGCGCTGAACGATGCTGACGCCGTGATGCTTTTGCGCATCCAAAAGGAACGCGCAGGAGCAGATGACATGCCGCCGCCCTCGGACTTGGCCCGCTCGTACGGCTTAACGCTGGCTCGAGAAAATCAATTGAAACCTGAGTGTATCATCATGCATCCGGGCCCCGTCAACCGCGACGTCGAAATTGACGGCAGTTTGGTTGCGGGCCCGAGAAGCCGGATCGAGCGTCAAGTGGAAAATGGCGTTTCCATGCGCATGGCTGTGCTGGAACACAGCCTTCCCACCGTGATCAGGGAAAGAGTCGCATGACCGGCGGCAATCACGATCCTCGCGGCAATCGCGACTTCGTCGGAGCGCGCGTCGTCGATCCGAAGCTTGGTCTTGACGCAATCCGAACGATCGTCGTGCGGCGCGGCGTTGTGGTTGCACTGCTCGAAGGTGCGCCCTCGGCTACGGACGCTGACAACGAGCGGATAGACTGTGCCGGCATGGTGCTGTGCCCAGGCTTTATCGATCCACACGTGCACCTGCGCGAACCTGGAGACCCGCTCAAAGAGACATTAGCTACGGGCTTGGCTGCAGCTGCGGCTGGGGGCTTCGTCGCTGTCGCAGCGATGCCGAATACGAATCCTTCATTAGATTCACCTCAGCTGATCGAGCGCTTGCGTGCCGATGCGGACAGTCTGCGCGGCACTCGTTGCTATCCGGTTGGATCGATAACCCTTGGCCGGGCGGGGACACACATCGCGCCGCTACGATCCATGGCCGCAGCCGGTGCAGTTGCCTTTTCCGATGACGGCGCCTCAACCAAATCGCTGAAAGCACTATACAACGCGGCGCGCTACGCGGTTGATCTGCCCCAGCCATTTCTCTCGCATTGCGATGATGCAAGCTTTGCCGACGGCCTAATGAATGAGGGCGTCGTCAGTGACCGCCTCGGTGTGCCTGGCACGCCGGGAATTGCAGAAGCGGCCATCGCAGCCCGCGACATTTTGGTCGCGCAAGCGACTGGAAAGCGCTGGCATCTTTGCCACGTAAGCGCTGCACAAACGGTGGAAGTGCTTCGCTGGGCTCGCAGAGCGGGCATTGACGTCAGCGGTGAAGTTACGGCGCACCACCTTCAATGCACCGATGAAATGCTCGCCGGTTTTGATGCGCGATATCGAGTGAATCCGCCTTTGCGAACGGCCGAAGATACTGCGGCGATGCGCAAAGCTGTCGCTGATGGCGTGATTACAGTTTTCGCAAGCGACCATGCGCCGCATACCGCCACAGATAAAGAACAGCCGCTGTCTGCGGCCTGCGTAGGATTTAGCGGGCTCGAAGTGGCAGTTGCCGCGACCTTCCACGCCTTGCCCCAAATCGATCTCAACACGATGATTGCGAACTTCTCGGCGAATCCAGCAGCGCTACTCGGCGTCCCAGGCGGCACACTCGAGCCTGGTTCACCTGCGGACATCACCGGCCTTTACCTGCAGCGTCAGTGGACCGTCGAGCCCCAACACTTTCTCTCGAAGGGCAAAGTCACGCCCTTTGCAGGGATGACGTTTTCCGTTAAACCGGCGCTCACAGTTGTCGGCGGCAGCGTCGTCATGCGCGATGGCGAGGTGCGCGCAAAACCAGTTGCACATGCAGCGGCAAGAGGCACATCGTGATTCGCAACGGCACCCTAGCCGCAAAGCCGGCCGTTTTGCTGCTTGCGGATGGCACCATTTATCGCGGGCAGGGAATCGGGCCGCTGGGAATGGCTCGTGGTGAAGCGGTTTTCTTCACCGGAATGACCGGCTACGAAGAAGCTCTTACCGACCCGTCCTACGCAGGCCAGGTCCTCGTTTTCTGCTACCCGCTCATCGGTAACTACGGCGTGGACCCCGCGGTTCGCCAGCACAAAACAATTTGCGCTGCCGGCGCCGTCTTTAAGCGTGTTTCCCGTCATCCAAATCATTTTCGCAGCGTTGCAAACGTGCCCGATTGGCTCGAGCAAAGCAACGTTCGCGCTATCGAGGACATCGACACTCGCGCCCTCGTGACTCGACTGCGTGAAACGGGCACGATGCGAGCGATACTGGCAGTAGGCGAAAAGGCGATTGAAGAGTCTGCCGCTTCGCTCCAGAACTATTTGCGTCAGCCGCTGGGCACGCAGGAGCTCGTTGAATCGGTTTCAGTTCGGCAAGAAGAAGATCGCGGCGAGGGTTCGGTTCGGGTCGGCCTCCTAGACTGCGGCAGCAAGGAGCACATCGCCGAGTGCCTGATGGCCCAAGGCGCACAGGTCATCGAAGTTCCCTACGATGTTAGTTTCAATCAACTGCTTGAGCTACGCCTCGATGGCTTAGTCGTGAGCAACGGCCCTGGCGATCCATCGGAGCTTGGCCTAGTGGTGAAAACTCTACAACAGGTTGTCGAGTACGCAAAGCTACCTACGTTCGGCATCTGTCTCGGGCACCAACTCCTAGCGGAGGCGCTGGGCGCCAGAACTTTCAAACTCAAATACGGACATCGCGGCGGCAACCAGCCGGTTCAGAACACGCGCACCGGCGAGGTTATTATTACTGCGCAAAACCATGGCTACGCAGTTGATGCCGACACGTTGCCCGCAGACGTCGAGCAGACGCTCATCAATCTAAACGACGGCACGAATGAAGGGCTAATACATAAGAAACTGCCCATAAGTTCCGTTCAATTTCACCCCGAGGCGTCGCCCGGGCCAGCCGATGCGTCGCACTACTTTGCGGACTTTGTCGGCTCGCTGCGGGCAAACAAAGCATGAACTCAAAGCCAGTGCGCAGCGTTTTGGTGGTCGGTTCCGGGCCGATCATCATCGGACAAGCTGCTGAGTTTGACTACGCTGGTGTGCAAGCGTGCCGTGCATTGTGCGAAGAGAACATTCGCGTCATTCTTGTAAATTCGAACCCGGCTACCATTATGACCGATCCCGAGATGGCTGACGTCGTCTATCTCGAGCCCTTATCGCCCGCGTACGTAGAGAGTATCATCGAGCGCGAGCGACCAGATGCCATGCTTGCAACGCTGGGTGGTCAGACCGGCCTCAATCTCGCCGTTTCGCTGGCTGAGCGCGGCACGCTCGAACGCTTTGGCGTTAAGCTGCTGGGAACGCCGCTGCGCACGATACGTTTGGCAGAAGACCGTAAGCTGTTCAAAGAGGCGATGCAGAAAATCGGTGAGCCGGTGCCGGCATCCGCAATCGTCACGGACATAAACCAGGCGCGAGCGTTCGCTCGCGACGCCGGCTATCCGCTCATCGTGCGCCCCGCCTACACTTTGGGTGGAACCGGTGGTGGCGTGGTGCATGATGACATCGAGCTCAGCTACATCATCAAAACAGGCTTGGCGGCAAGCATCATTCACCAAGTGTTGCTTGAGTCATCGCTGCTGGGTTGGAAAGAAGTCGAATACGAAGTTCTGCGTGATGCTGACGACAATTGCATCACGATTTGCAATATGGAAAATATCGATCCGGTCGGCGTGCACACTGGCGACTCCATTGTAGTCGCCCCTTCGCAGACACTCTCAGATCGCGACTATCAGCGCCTGCGCAGCGCCGCCATTAACATAATTCGCTATCTTGAAATCGAAGGCGGCTGCAACATTCAATTCGCGCTGGATCCCCGCAGCGATGCTTACCAAATCATAGAAGTGAACCCGCGCGTCTCACGTTCATCGGCTCTTGCCAGTAAAGCCACGGGCTACCCGATCGCCAAAATCGCAACCAAGATCGCATTGGGGCGTAAACTACCCGATCTTCCCAACCCCGTAACCGGCGTAACCAAGGCTGCCTTTGAGCCGACGCTTGATTACTGCGTTGTCAAAATACCGCGCTGGCCATTTGACAAATTTCCGCTGGCCGACTCGCGTCTGGGCACGCAGATGAAATCAACCGGTGAAGTCATGGCGATTGGCCGCA
>JBPYDX010000109.1:0-6622 GCA_051986115.1 Candidatus Eremiobacteraceae bacterium | reverse complement strand
ACTGCTCCTAAAGCCTCGGCGACAAACCGCAACGGCACCATCGTCGTTGCGCCAACAACAAACGGCGCGGCATCGAGAAATTGTGGCTGACCGTTCACCACCGCCTGATTGGAACCGATCCTCACCTGCACCGTCCTCGTGCCAGAGGTTGCATTGATCGTGCCATTATCATAGACAACACCAGCTCCAAGAGCCTCAAAAATACCGCGAAGTGGCACGAAGACGCGACCACCCCGTTCAACAGGCGATTGTGGAAGACGAATGCCGCGACCGTTGACCATAACGTTGAACGTTGCCGCTGCTGATGGCGCAAAAGAACAAATAGCGAAAGAACCGAGCAAAGCTACGATGAGAAGTAGACGATGTGGCTTGATTGACATATGGTCCACTCCTTTGCAGTTAAGGAGAGCATGGTTCGGCGCAATAATCCAAGTCCTCTCTCTGCATGCGTTGCGCGTACACAAGGAAGCTGGAAACGAACATTTTCTCGTTTGGGAAGCAAGCGGGTTTGCTGACGCTTTAGCCAATGGGACAGAATGTGGTGCCTGTCGTGACGCTGACCTTCTTGGCACCCTTATTTCCGATTCATAGGCGCAAACACACCCAAAGTTCTACCGTTCATTATGCATCAACTCATCACATGTCAACAGTGACCGGAAAACTTCTACCCGTGCACCACACACCGTTACCAGTGACTGTACATGGGCCGGTCCAGATAACGACAGCGGCTCCGATCCCAGTGCAGCTCGTACACGCGCACCCGGGCCTGCTCGAAATTGGAACCTTCCTTGCAGCGCTGGTCGCCGCACTTGCGGCAATCGCCACCCTTGTGCAGCTAACATCAAAGTCGCGGCTGAAAGCCAGTTTCCCCAATGTACAACCGAGCCCAATCTTTGGCTCCGGGCTGCTTGTGAGCTGCAACGTCGTGAATAATGGAAGACGCGGGTTGCGCGATTTCCGAGTAACGTACGCATTCTCTCCAGGTTGGAGTATTGATCAACAGCGCCATGATGCCACTAGTTCAAACTACATGGCATCATTTGGGACGCAGAGCATCAACGGAGCCACGTGGGCAACGGTTGAGTTCACTGCTGGGCCAATATACGCTCCGGATGATTTGTGGATTGCAACCATTGCCATCAAAGGCGCTCCCAACGCAGCCTGTCAGGTGCGTTGGCACATCGACTCCGAGGATGGACGCGTTCCACTGCATGGCTGGTCGGAGCCGGTGACGCTCACCTTTGCTGCACTTCCCACGGCTTCGCCTAGGCCTGCAGCGTCCGCCGGTTCCTAAGCGCCAGTTAAATACTGGCTATCGATGCGTTTTGGATCCTCAAAGAGGCGTGCAGTCACCGCTCCGAAGATAAAGCCCCCAACGTGAGCGAGATACGCCACGCCGCCCGTTTGCGTTGTTGTAATCGACCCTATGCTGAGCAGTTGTAGCAAGAACCAGACGCCGATCAGCAAGGCAGACGTTATATATGCGACTCGCACAAAAATAAAGATGACTAGCACTGATCGGATCTGATCTCGCGGGTACGTAACCAAAAACGCACCCATCACCGCCGCGATCGCACCGCTTGCGCCGAGGTTGGGAACAGTCGAGTGGGGATCAAAATAAACCTGGGTGAGCATCGCCACAACTCCACCCAAGAGGTAGAAGATCGCATAGCGCCAGGATCCCATCGAATCTTCAATTTCAGGACCGAAAGCCCAAAAGAACACCATGTTCCCAATGATGTGCGACCAGCTCGCGTGCATAAACATTGCGGTGAGAATGGTAATGTAATCGTGTCCTGCCGTTATGTGCGCCGGCACCAACGACCACTTTTCGACGAATGGCTCGCCGTTGATGAGCTCTAGGATAAAGACAATAAAATTGATGATGATCGTGAGCGTCACGATCGGGAAGTTTGTAGGACGCCGGGATACATCAGTCAGCGGTACAACAGCCACGCTCGACTCTGCCTTCCTAGGTCCGCGCTTGGTTTCTTAGGGTAAGCCGTTCGACCACTAAATCGCGAATGAAAACTCGATCGAAACTTGCGTGCTCAACGCCCACTCGCTTCGCTGCCAGCGCGCCAAGCGAAAGGGCGCCGATGGCGAGCGCGCCTATCGCTAACGCCCCAACGGCTAAGGCTCCAACGGCTCCAGCCGCCATCGCGGCCAGACGAAGGACTTTGGATGCCTTCATTGGCGGACCCGTTCGCCGCCGAGCGCCTTGCACCCGTTGCAAAACAGAAGTCGCAGCCAATGTAGCCGCGACCTCGCGTCATACTGAAGCCTAGGGGATTACTGACCGCGTATGAGCCCAATCCACTCTTTAGTGATCTTATCATCGATCTTGCGGTCTGACATGTCGAGATCCATGAGGAGCTCGCGCTCGCGCATTCGCTCGGAACGTTCTTGTGCAGCTTCGTTGAATTTTTCGCTGCGCTCGTCCATGAGCTCTTGATGGCGCAGCTCCTGCGCTTGAAGCATCAACTGATCGGTCTCATCCATCGTAAGCATGGCTTGCTGCGCAGCATCAATGCCGCTTTGGGAGATCATCTGAAACACGGTCCCGAGGGCCAGCGGAATAAATGCCATCTCATACCTCCTCGGGCGCCATGGCCCGTTGCGGTTCTGCTTTCACACTGACGGCACTGCTGTCTAGGATCTGGCTTTGTCAAGCTTGCTCGCCAGTCAAAGACCAAAGTCTATAGCTGCAACGGCTCGTGACCCACGCTTTGTAGACCCTCCTCAAGAGGCTATGCTATACTATCGGATGGCGCACGTGGCTGGTTGCGGGACAATCTGTCGCCAAAGCACTAGCCGGACAGCGACCAAGAGAGGCACCTAATTGAAAGAGAAAATTCATCCCAAGTGGTTTGAAGCCACGGTTGTGTGCTCGTGCGGCAACACGTTTAAAACCGGTTCCACGCGAGAACAACTGCATGTCGAAATATGCTCCGCATGCCATCCATTTTTCACCGGCAATCAAAAGTTTGTTGACACTGAGGGCCGTGTTGAGAAGTTCATGACTAAGTACGGCTCTGTGACAAGCCAAAAGTCCAAGAAGGAAAAAGCCAAGGCCGAAAAGGCCAAGGCAGACGCCGAGGCAGCGCAGGCCGCAAAGGCTGCTCAAGCCGCGGAAGACATCGCTCGCGCGGCGGCAGCTGAGTCGGCGGCAAGAGCGGCTGCTGAAGCGGAAGCTGCAGCACAGCCGCAAGCCGCGGCTTCAGTAGAGTCGTCAACAGCCGAAGCGAACGGGGCGGTTGAAGAGCCCGCGACCAAAGCCAAACCTAAGCGAGCATCCAAACCTCGCGTGCGAAAGCCCAAGGCCGCAAAGCCGGCGCAAACTGATGCGGAGGCTGCGGCGCCTTCAGAGCCCGCTTCAGAAAAGCCAGAAGGCTCGTCAGAGTAACCAAGAGGAGCGAGCCCATCAAAGCTCGCTCCCACCATTTAACGCCATGGCAACGACCGATCAACTAGCTTCAATCGAATCTCGGTTGCGCGCGATGGAAGCGCGCTTTAACGAGATTGATGCCAAACTTGCAGCAATGGGCGCGGCGTACGACGCCCAAGTTGCCAAGCAACTGTCGATCGAGCGCTCGACGCTTGAACCTATCGTTGCAGCATATCACAAGCAGCAGGCACTAGATGCCGAACTCGACTCGGCAGAGTCGTTGCTTCGCGAGAGCGATCCGGAAATGGCGGAGTTGGCACGAGCCGAGGTTCAGCACTTGCGCACAACTGTTGCAGCGGGGCTTGAAAACCTCAAAATGTTACTCGTCCCCAAAGACCCTAACGATGACAAAGACATCTTTGTCGAAATTCGCGCTGGCACCGGTGGTGATGAAGCAGCCCTTTTCGCCGGCGACCTCATGCGAATGTATGTAAAGTTTGCCGATGCACACAAGTTGAAAACAGAAATCGTGAGCGCTTCGGAATCCCAAGCTGGCGGATTCAAAGAAGTGGTTATCGCTGTGAAAGGAAAGGGCGCATACCGCTTGTTCAAACATGAAAGTGGCGTTCACCGTGTACAGCGGGTTCCAACCACCGAGGCGAGCGGACGAATTCATACCTCAACTGCGACCGTCGCCGTCATGCCGGAAGTTGACGCTGTTGAAATCGAAATCAATCCCGCTGACCTTGAGATCGATACGTATCGGGCGCAAGGTGCAGGCGGCCAACACGTCAACAAGACTGAATCTGCTGTGCGCATTACGCACAAGCCCACTGGCATCATCGTTGCATGTCAAGAAGAGCGTTCGCAGCTGCAAAACCGCGAACGAGCAATGCAGTTGCTGCGAGCCCATCTCTATGAAGCAAAGCTACGCGAACAAGAAGAAGCCGCGGCTTCAGCGCGCCGCGCTCAAGTTGGCACTGGCGATCGCAGTGAAAAAATTCGCACGTATAATTTCCCCCAAGACCGTTTGACCGATCATCGTATCGGATACTCAACGGGCAACCTGCGAAGCATCTTAGACGGAGATCTTGATGGCGTCGTCGATGCCTTGCTCGCAGACGAAGAACGCAGGCGGATAGCCGGCGATGCAGTCGCATAAAGAACGCAGCCCCCGAACCATCGCCGAGGCAATTGATGTCTGTCGCGCTCGTTTGCGCGGCGTTTCGCGTACCCCGTGGCTTGACGCAAGGCTGCTCGCCCAGTTCATCACCGGCCTTGATGCATCGGCCGTTATCGCCTACGGCGACGCGGCCCTCGATAGCAGACGAAGACAGCGCCTCTATGAGCTTGTCGAACGGCGCGCTGCGGGCGAGCCTATGGCCTACATTATTGGACGCAAATCTTTTTGCGGGCTTGAAATCGCGGTCGACCGGCGGGCGCTGGTGCCTCGCCCTGAGACTGAAGAGCTAGTGGCGGCATGCGTGCATGACTGGAGCGCAGCAGCTGCATCAATCGTTGAAATTGGAACTGGCAGCGGTGCGATTGCCTGCGCTCTAGCGCATTTGCTGCCCCGCTCGTCAATAACCGCATCAGACGCTAGTGAAGCAGCGCTGGAGCTTGCCGCGCACAACCTCAACGAATTGGGATTTGGCGAGCAAGTCTTGCTCGTGAAAAGCGATTTGTTCGACGATTTCCCGCAACAATCAGTTTACGATGTGATCATTGCCAATTTACCTTACGTGGCGACAGACAAGCTCGATGAACTTGAGGCTAGCGTACGCGAGTTCGAGCCATCGATGGCGCTGTTCGCTGGTTGCGATGGTTTAGATGTCTATCGCCGGTTACTCGCGCAAGCGGGCAAACACATGCGGCCTGGCGGCAGTCTATACCTAGAATGCGGACCCAACAACGCGCTTGAACTTGCAGCGCTTGTTGCCAAAACGTTCCCGCAAAGCACTATTGAGGTGAAAAAAGACGCTGCTGCTTTGGACCGCATGGTGATTTGCAGAAATGCGTTGCCGTCGTGATGACGGGCGCTATAACGCAGAGGGGATCGCGGGCGCAAGCGTTCTTTGAAGGCGAACAACGTTCAATTTGCGAGCAACTCGCGCGCCTAGACGGCGCGAAAGAGTTTCAATTCGATCGTTGGGAGCGTGACGGCGGAGGAGGCGGTTTAACTGCGGTTCTAAGCGAAGGCGCACTGTTCGAGAAGGCTGGTGTGAACACGTCGGCTGTGTGGGGCAGTTTCGACGATGCCGCATTGCGCAAACTAGGCGGGACGGAACGCGAGTTTTTTGCCACCGGCGTCTCGCTTGTGCTTCATCCTCGCAGCCCGATGGTCCCAACGATCCATGCGAATTTCCGATACTTGAGCCGCGGTGATCGGGAGTGGTTTGGCGGTGGAAGTGACCTCACGCCTTATTACCCGCGGCGCGAAGACGTTGTGGCGTTCCACACGTCGTGGAAAGCAATCTGCGACCGTCACGACGCTGCGTATTATCCAAAATTCAAGCGCTGGTGCGATGACTATTTTTACATTCCACACCGTGGCGAAGCGCGCGGCATTGGCGGTATCTTCTTTGACGATTTGACAGGTAACATGGAAGTAATTGAAGCTTTCGTCAATGACTGTTGCCGCAACGTGCTCGTACCGTATATACCTATCGTACAAAAGCGCCGTAACGAACCGTATGGGGATCGAGAGCGTGAGTTTCAACTTTTTCGGCGTGGTCGTTATGCAGAATTCAATCTCGTTTATGATCGCGGCACAAGCTTTGGCCTCGCCACTGGTGGGCGCACAGAATCCATTCTCATGTCTTTGCCGCCTCTCGTCCGCTGGCGTTACGGCTACACACCTGAACCCAATAGCCGAGAAGCAGAAGCCATGAAATTTTTCCAACCTCAAGACTGGCTGCAGCCCCGCCAATAGACGGTTAGCCGTGCACCGAGAGGAGTCACTTTCGGCGCTGCGAACCTCGAAGTACATGAATCTTGTCAATTTGGGCATGTGCCGATGAGTGATTTCATTTTTTTCACGGGCGGCGTGGTGTCGTCGCTCGGCAAAGGCATCGCCGCCGCCTCGCTTGGACGACTCCTCAAAGCCCGCGGCGTTTCGGTCAGCATTCAAAAGCTCGATCCTTACATTAACACCGACGCGGGCACTATGAACCCCTATCAACACGGTGAGGTGTTCGTCACCGAAGACGGCGCCGAAACCGACCTCGATCTCGG
>JBPYDX010000108.1:0-4033 GCA_051986115.1 Candidatus Eremiobacteraceae bacterium | reverse complement strand
GCTGCTCGAGCCGAAATAGACGATGCCGTCTGCCGAGATCATCACCATCGGCACTGAGCTGCTTCTCGGCCAGCTCGTCGACACGAACACCGCAGCTATCGCTGCTGGTCTTGCAGGCATCGGTGTTGATGTCTATCGTGAAACGTCAGTTGGAGACAACGAAGCCCGCATCGCACAGGCCATAAGCCAAGCACTTGAGCGAGCCGATATCGCTGTCTGCGCTGGCGGTCTGGGACCAACCATCGACGACGTCACAAGAGAGGCGGTCGCAGCCGCAACCGGCAGACCACTTATCCGTGACGAGGCAGCCGTAGCCGAACTGCAAGCATGGTTTGCGCGCGTTAGTCGAACCATGTCGGCAAACAATGAGCGCCAGGCAATGTTTCCGCTTGGTTCAAACATCTTAGAGAACCCAAAGGGGACGGCTCCTGGCTTTGCCCTGGAGATTGGAGAAAAAATCGTGGTCGTTATGCCGGGGCCACCGCGCGAAATGGAGCCGATGCTCCGCGATAAAGTCTTGCCCTTGCTCGCACGCAAGTACCGTTCGCAGTCAGTCATCGCGACCCGCGTCCTGCGTACCATTGGCATTTCCGAGTCGGAGATCGACAAGCGAATCGATGATTTGTTTCGTGCCGGCGTCAACCCCAGCATTGCCGTCCTCGCGCACCTCGGTCAAGTCGATGTCAAGATTACCGCGAAAGCGCATTCGATTCGAGAAGCAAGCGCCCTGATCGACAAGTTAGTCCCCGAAGTAAAAAGGCGCCTTGGAGATCACGTCTTTTCCGATGACGGAGCATCGCTGCCCGAAGAACTTGGCCGGCGCCTGCGCGCTCTTGGTCTTACGATTTCAACGGCCGAGTCGTGCACCGGCGGCTTATTAGGTGAATTGATCACTACGGTACCGGGGTCTTCAGAATACTATCGTGGCGGCGTTGTGGCATACTCTAATGAAGCAAAGTCAAAATTACTTGGCGTTTCGCCTGAGCTTATAGCGCGCTGCGGTGCAGTCAGCGAAGAAGTTGCCGCTGCGATGGCGTCTGGGGCTGCAGCTACTTTTGCATCGACGCTTGCGATTTCCATTACCGGCGTGGCTGGACCAGGTGGCGGCACAGCGGACAAACCCATAGGTCTCACCTACATCGGATTAGCGGATGCTAGAAATGGCGTAAATGTGCGCCGAATGATTATTGCCGGTGACCGTGAGGCGGTGCGCCATCGCGCGAGCCTCAACGCGCTGCTCATGGCCTGGCGGGCTGCAGCTTAAATGAGCGAAGCAACAGGCGTACGCCGACTACTTCGCTCCCTTTCCCTCGTTGATCTCTCCGTGCTCGCGTCATCGAGCATGGCGCCCGCTTACAGTCTTGCAGCGGTCATGGGGCTAGTGGTTGCAACTGCCGGCCTGGGCGCGCCGCTTGCAGTTATTGTCTCAACTATTCCAATCGCGTTCATCGCGATCGGCTTTATGCGCCTGTCGATGGCCAAGCCGTCGGCGGGCGGCGCCTATACATGGGCTCGCATCGCGTTCGGCAATCGCATCGGCTGGTTCACCGCACTACTGGTCATTGTGGCGTATTACTTTGGAACAATGGCAAGTGCGGTTCCGGCGGGCGTCTATACGATCAATGCGCTGAGCTTGCTCCACGCGCACCTCTCGGTCACGCCGCTGTCTATTGCAATCGCCGGTGTTGCCTGGACGATTTTCTCAACATATTTTCTGATCATTGGCGCGCGACCCACGGCGCTGCTCTCGGCGCTTTTCTTAGCTTTTGAAATCGCGGCGCTGCTGTTTATAGCCGTCATAGCGTTGGCGCATCCATTCTCGGGCACAAAACCGCCTGGGCCATGGCCCATCGGAATCACCATTGGTGCGACCGGCATTACTGGTCTCATCGTCGGTGCGGTGCTGTCGATCTGGATCTCGGCTGGATGGGAAATCGCGACCTACAGTTCGGAAGAATCAAAGGGTTCTGCAAGCACTCCGGGTGCGGGCGCGCTTATCGGCCTGTTGACAACGATGGCGCTGGTTTGGTTTTGCATGGTCGCCTTTATGCACGTCGGCACCGTTGATGGATTTTCAAACCATCAAGAAGATGCGCTCGCGTATGTTGCCCAGCGACTGGGCGGTGGATGGATCATAGCGTTAATGATCGCCAACGTGTTGGTTTCAAGCGCGGCCGCACTCTGGACGACCATGCAAGTTCTTTCACGTGTGGTGTTTGCTATGGCTCGAGATGGTCTGCTGCCGGGCGCGCTCGCGAGGGTGCATCCGCGGTACGGCTCGCCCTGGGTTGCAATTCTAGCGATCAGCATACCGGTGTCGGTGCTGTTGGTATTCTCGGGGCTAGAGAGCAGCGCGCAACACACGCTGAACACCGTTGTGTCCGGTTCCTCGATCTTCGTCGGTGCGACATTTATCATTACCGGCCTGGCGTGTGCTTCCTTACACGCGCGAGAAAGCTCCAAAACGCGACACTTTTTTTCAGGAATTATCGTTCCCGCTATCGGAGCATTGTGGACGCTGGCCTTCCTTATATATGATGTTTGCACGCAGCAAGAACCCCTTGTGCAGTGGTTGACGGTCACGGGTATTCTCGCGGCCTTCATTTTCGCGGTAACAGCCGGTCGCTGGGCAACGTCATATCAACCAGTCACGCTTACTAAGGAAGAACAGACCTAGCTCCCGAAAGCACTAGCTCTCGCATCGAAAAGTAATTGAGAAAGGTGTCGGCGGCATGAGCCGGCCGACTGCTGGATCCGACGTTGAAACTACCTACAAGTACTATCATCGCCCCCCTGCTCATTGCCGGGCTTTTGCTAACTGCCTGCGGTGGTGGTGGCTCATCGACACCCACGCCGGCTGCAACGCAGTCACACTCTTTGAGCTGCGCGCACACTTTTAGTGAAGCCACGCAACCGGTCAGCAGCTTTGCACGTCTTGGGATGAACGGTTACGGGATTCACCTGCCAACAAGTCAGCTCGAGCAGATCGCTACCGGAGTCGTAGCTGTTCGCTTTGCCGGAAAAACCATCTCCCCCGAGGCGTCGGCCGCATTAGCACGGCTAGGCGCTACGCGCCTAAACGAACTGAACCCGCAAGGGGCGGCCACGTTTTCAATCCCACAATCGACCGACCCGCGCGCTGCCGCTGCGTCACTGCGCAGCGTTGGCGGTGTGCTTGCGGCGGGTCCTATAATCTACCGGCATCTTGAATCGATCGTTCCAAACGATCCTGCCTTTGGCAATCAGTGGGATCTGCAAATTACGAATATGGAAAACGCCTGGATGATTACGACGGGTTCGCCGGCGGTCCGCATTGCGATCATTGACACTGGCTACGATACCGCAAACGCTGACCTCATTGGCAAGGTCGATGCCTCGATCGTTTTTGACTTAAATTTTCCCAACGCCGGCAAGCAAGACGTTGGCGCCTCCATCGAAGACAAGGATGGCCACGGCAGCGATGTCAGCGGAATCGCCGCAGCCGACACCAACAACAGCACGTATGTCGCCGGGGTTGGTTGGAACGTCCGTCTGCTTGAAGCACGCGTGTTCCCTTATGGCGGCAACGGCGCCGACACGCAAAACATTGCCGCAGCGATCAACTGGGCAGTAGCCTCAGGTGCCAAGGTAATCAACTTAAGCTTGGGGAGCGGGTCGCCGGACGACACCTATGAGGAGCCGGCTGTTGCAGCGGCAATCAGAGCGGGCGTCACTGTTGTGGCCGCAGCGGGTAACGAAAGCGTCAACTCTATTGACTATCCGGCGGCTGATCCGGGAGTTATCGCCGTGGGAGCTTCCGCCTTTTGTGACTCGTCACGAAACGTGACAGCCGGCGGCTATGAATATGTCGCCGCGTACTCAAACTACGGGATGGGCCTGACGCTCGTCGCGCCTGGCGGCGATCCTACCAAGGCTCAGGCGAACTGCGCGAGCATAAGCTGCGTCGACTTTTTGCAGTGGATAGAAAACCTCGACAGCCTCAGTGGCAAGTACAAGGAACCGGTCGGCCTTTTTGCCGGTACGTCTCAAGCCA
>JBPYDX010000107.1:0-4519 GCA_051986115.1 Candidatus Eremiobacteraceae bacterium | reverse complement strand
GCCGAACATCCGCTCAATTCAGACGGTGTCTGGTGCCAGGTCTTACGGCGACCCTCGACCCGCCGCCCTGCCCTGTTCTTGGATCGCGACGGCACCGTTGTCGAAGAGGCAGGTTATCTCTGCTGCGTAGACGATATTATCGTAATTTCCGGGGCCGCGGAGGTCATCGCGGCTGCCAACAAGCGCGGCATTCCCGTCGTGATGGTCACAAACCAGTCGGGAATTGGCCATGGCTATTATGATTGGAGCGAATTCAAATCCGTGCAGGACGCGCTCCTTGCCGAGCTTGCAACCCATGGCGCCCAAATCGACGCGACTTTCGCATGCGCTCATCATTCACAGGCGAAAGGCTTCCTCGCCCACCCAGATCATCCGGCGCGCAAGCCCAATCCCGGTATGCTGCTTCAAGCAGCTGCCGACCTGGCGCTGGATCTCAAGTCGTCGTGGCTGGTCGGCGACAAGGCGAATGATATCGAAGCAGCCAAGCGCGCCGACATCGCCGGGGCGCTACAAGTCGCGACCGGCTATGGGGCCGCCGAGCGCCAGCAGGCCGCAAAACTGGCAGGTCCGAATTTCGATCTGCGTTTCGGACAATCGATCGCCGACGCGATGACACTTCCATTATTGATGCCCAAAGATGTTACATGATCGGGCCGCAGCGGCGAGCCGGACGACGCGGCCGCGTTTGCTCTATGTAGTGACCGAGGATTGGGCGTTCCTGTCGCATCGGCTGCCGATGGCGCGCGCGGCGCGCGACGCCGGTTTCGAAGTGCACGTCGCAACGCGGGTGAGCGAAGGCGCGGCCGCTATCGAGGCTGAGCGATTCATCTTGCATTCGATCCCGTTCGTTCGCGGAAGCCTATCGCCGATTGCAGCGTTATCAACGATCGCGGCGCTCCGCCGCGTGCATCGCGAAGTAAGGCCCGCACTCACCCACCATGTTGCGTTGCAAGCGTGTGTACTCGGAATGATGGCGAAGCTCGGTCGGCCTGTCGCTTGCGTCAACGCTTTCATCGGCCTTGGTTATTTGTTTATCTCCGACGGTGGCAAAGCGCGCGTCGTTCGCGCCCTCGTTGGGTTGCTGCTGCGCTTTCTTGTCAATCGCAATAACAGCATTGCGCTGGTGCAAAATCCCGATGATTTGGCCGCATTGCTGTCGCTGGGCATTGCCAAGAGCCGAATTGCGCTGATCGCTGGATCCGGCGTGGACACCCATCGGTTCAGGCCCATGCCCGAGCCGGGGGGCGCGCTAACCTTCGGCTTTGTGGGCCGGTTGCTCGAGGACAAAGGCATCCGCACGCTCGTCGCCGCACATCGGTTATTACGCACCCGCGTGCCGGTCGCGCAGCTTCTCATCGCCGGCACGCCCGACCCAGCCAATCCGGCTTCGGTGACCCAAGCGGAAGCGAGATCCTGGAACGAGCAGACTGGAATTGCTTGGCTCGGCCAAGTAAACGACATCGGGAACTTTTGGGCGCAGACGCATGTCGCCGTTCTGCCGTCGCGCCGCGAAGGCCTGCCGTTGTCGCTACTGGAGGCGGCGGCATGCGGGCGCGCCATGATCGCGGCTGACGTGCCCGGATGTCGCGAAGTCGTCATTCACGAGGAGACCGGACTCTTATTTCCTGTTGATGATGCGCCGGCTTTGGCAGATGCGATGGCGCGGCTTGCCGCTGATCCCCAACTACGGGCACGGTGCGCGATAGCGGCACGCAAGTGTGTCGTTGAGACTTTCGCCGCGGAGATAATTGGCCGCCAAACGGTCGTTCTTTACGAACGAGCACTCCTAAGCACAGATCGCTTGGAAAATCGAGAACTCAGTTAGGCGGGTCACTCTGAGGAAACGGTTAGCCTTCGGCCTGGCGAGGATGCGCAACAATAACTGCGGACGCCAGCCGAGCGCTCAAGCGCATCAATCGCGAGAAAGGTCAGCGTCGAGAGCACCAGGGTAATAGGAATAACAAAGGCGACCCGCTCGAGCGTAGTGAAGTAAGGCAAATATTTTCTGTGACTGCAATCACAATGAAGTGCCAGAAATATGCGCTGTAGCTGATTAAACTGATATCGCATATGCGACGGTTTACGAGAAACTCCGACTTTCCGCTTCCCAGTGCGTAGGCTATCGCCGCATAGCCTGCGACGTTGAAAAGATAATACCTATCGCCATGCTCACGGAGCCGCCAAAACGCAACTATGGTCGCTAGCACAAGAAGACCGGCGGCAAGAGCGCGTGATTGTTTTTGTCCAGCAATCTAAAAATCATTATGCCGGTTGCAAAGCACGGCGCCTGAGTACTAAACGAAAGACCACGACCCCGGCACCGCTGAATTATTCCACTCGGGTTTGACCCAGTGTGTAAATGTCGCCGCTGAAAACGATTTGCGCTACGTCCACTGGTGGGTCTCCTGTGATGAGGTTTTGCAAATAGAAAAGTGGAATCGATGCTCAAAACATCGAAGCGATGCAAAAAAGCGACGGATGTAAAATGACCTGCCGTGAGATCGCGATGCGACGCGTTGCTGTACATAAGTGCAATGCCGCCGGTGAGGAAAAAGAGCTGAAGGGGAGGCGTTGGTCCAAGTGACTCATCATCACGCCGATGATTGCGTAGCCACGCAGCGCAACGCTGCCAAAAGCGGACATATTTGCTTCAGCGCACCGGTATCTCATTCGTGTCCACTCTGGGCAAACGCATTGCGTCGTCGCTCTTTAGATTTGCCACACCCGGCCGTGTGGTTAGCCCAGCTGCACACCGACGAGTTTTTAGGATTGCATGTAATTCGGCATTGGACGCCCCATAGGGGTAACACATAAACCAATCCATTGTAGGTGCGCCCAGTGATCGCAAAAAGTTGAGCGACCGATCTATATCTGAGACCTGCTGCTCAGGTGTCAATCTATCCATCCAATAGTGATGTGCGCTGTGACTGCCAACGTACATGCCACAGCGAACCAAAGTTCGGAGTTGATCTTCGGACATATATAGTTCCGCGGCGAATGCCTTTGGGTCTGCCGACACGTAGGATAAAAACAACAAATGCGTCAGCTCAGCACGTATCTCTTCCGGCAATGAACGTTGGAGAAGCCGCTTTATGAAAACGACATCCGGGGTATCGTAAGGATCAGGCTCTCTGCTGAGTTCGCGCCAATATTCGTCAAACGTTTTGACGCCGGGCCTGCCGTGATAGTCGGACAACAGGCGCTTCAAATTGGTTACGATTAAAGAGCTATCGGGCTGCGCCGCCAAAATAAAATGGATTTTGTTTACATCCAACAGTTCGCCGTACAGCACGGTGTCAGCTGGTGTAAAAAACGATCCCTGCCAGCCGCGCTCATGCAAGAGAGGAAATACGTTTGTGTAATGGTCAATATACCCATCATCAAAAGTTAGCCAAGCCGCGTTATCTGGCAACCCACTAGCGCCTTTAAGGGCGCCAACAATTTGCTCGGTATTCACTACAGTGAACGATCGCGAGATATGATCGAGTTGACCACGAAAATCGGATAGTCGTCGACCATTAATGGCGGGATAACGCGACCGTTTGAGATCACGAACGTAGTGATAGACGATGATTGTTAAGCTCATCAGTTTTTGCGAACGTCCAACACATACGACGAGCAGAATGGTACGAGCCGATGCTCCAACGGCGCGAGCTCTTGCATGATATTTGCTGTCGCATGATGTACGGCTGGAAATTTCTCTTTCAGGTTTGGCGGCAATCCATGAAAATGGATCGGATAGATAGTCACGGGCGAAAGGCCATGTTTGCGAAGCCTTCCTACAAGTTCAGCGGGTGAAAATTGATAGCGGAGCGCAACACCAATCCCCGTATCAGGATGCTGAGCTGGTTGAGGGTCTATTCGTTCGTACGACCTTAATGCCTCAAAAGCTTCTTTTTGCGAACCCGATGTTTGAAGGGCGATTGCTTCTGCAGTCAGCTTGTCCAATACGTCAAGCGCTCGTTCCATCTCAGTAAAGCGGTTCATTGACACAGCATTGTATAAGCGATTTCTAGAACCAATGATAAGTGCACCGCCTCGCCGCAGCATTGCGGCGGATCGTTGGAAAAAGTCCTGCATAGCTCTGATCGAAATGTATTCGATGAAGCCCTGAGCACTCACAACGTCATAGGGCTCTTGCGGGGCTTTAAAGTCGAAAAACGAGATAATATCGAAACGTGCATCCACGCCTGCCGCAGATCGATTTGTCTCGCACTGAGCGATCATTTCGGGAGCGAAATCAATACCGTGCGCTGCCACCCCCCGACGCGCCGCATCAATGACGAGTTGACCAGTTCCGCAGCCCACATCTAACAATCGGTCGGCCTTGCCTAGGTCCGACAAGGTTGTTAAGACCGCCGCATTACGAGCCTCAATTAAATTGTATTCTTGCTCGGGGGCGATGGCTTTGCGTTGCCAGTCAGACGCGTGCCGTCGAAAATAGCTGAGCGTTTGTCCTTGTTGGTCCATAAGAAGGTCCTCGACGAGGGTGACCAATGAAAGCTCAATTTGAGCAGCA